>JBDGQV010000192.1:44303-48907 GCA_042218725.1 Halothece sp.
GAAGCAGAACTGCTCGATCAAATCAATCGCTACAGTAACAGTGAGGGAAATTCCCTGAATCAGGTCAATAGCGTTTTCCAATTGCGAGATGTTTCTCCTGACGACTGGGCCTTTGAAGCCTTGCGCAATTTAGTGGAACGGTATGGCTGTATTGCCGGTTATCCTGATGGAACATTCCGAGGCAATCGCGCGATGACCCGTTATGAATTTGCTGCCGGATTAAATGCTTGCTTGCAACAAATTGAACGGATGATTGCCAAAAATGGCGGTAGTGAAGTTTCCCAAGAAGACTTAGCAACCCTACAACGATTAACCCAAGAATTTGAAGCCGAATTAGCAACCCTCGGCACTCGCGTTGATAACTTAGAAGGTCGCGTAGCTAGCTTAGAAAACAATCAGTTTTCGACAACAACCAAACTAAGTGCAGAAGTCGTTTTCGCTTTTACGGATACCTTCCGGTCGGAAAATGATGACACCAATACTGTGTTCCAGCATCGCGGCCGCCTTGATTTCGTTTCTAGCTTTACCGGTAGAGATGCTTTGCATGCGCGCTTAGACTTTGCCAATGCTTCTCCTCTTTTAGAAGGCGATGGTTTAAGTGGGGCAACCACATTTCAAACCAGCGATACTCAAAATGACGTTGTTTTAGGTTGGTTAGCCTACTACTTCCCGATTGGAGAAAAAATTCAGGTTTATTTACCAGCAGCCTTCCCCCTATGGCAGGACTTTGTCCCAACTATCAGTCCTTACTTTGAAGGTTTGACAGGTGCCAATAATGCGATTTCGAGCTTTGCTGAGTCTAGTCCCATCTATAAAATTGGCTTGCCTTCCGGGGGCGGTCTTGGCGCAAATTACAACATTGTAGGCGATTTAAACCTAAGCCTTGGTTATTTTGGAGGCAATACGGATGATCCAGACAATGGTCTCTTTAACGGCGATTATGCAGCACTGGGGCAACTGGCTTGGGATGGCGATCCCTTTAAACTTGCTTTCACGTATGTAAATGCCTATCAGCAAGATGGTTCCATCTTTGACCTGGGTGTCGGCACTAGAGGATCTGCTATGGGAGAAGGAGCAGCAGAACCGTTTAACGGCGCGCCAACCATGTCCAATTCCTATGGCATTGAAGGCTCTATCAGACTAAGTGACGGTTTAGTCGTTAACGGCTACGGCGGCTTTACCGATGCCCGACAATTGGATGAAGGAGATGGCGATGCTGAAATTTGGTACTATGCCCTGGGAATCGCATTGCCAGACCTTGGAAAAGAAGGCAATTTAGGCGGTTTGCTGGTTGGTTCCGAACCCTATATCGGCAGTGCTGAAAATCCTGATCGTCAGGAAGATACAGCAGTTCATGTGGAAGGCTTCTATCGATTCCAGATGAATGATAATATCTCCATCACGCCTGGGTTAATCTGGTTGCCCTCTCCAGATGGTGGCGATAGCAACAATGATGCCTTTATTGGTACGATTAGAACCACATTTACGTTTTAATCGGGATTAACATCTTTGTATAGATAATAGGGGGGAAATGGAAAAGTTCTCCCCCACTGATTCACACGCGATTAGCATTGACAGCAGCTTGGGCTTCTTCTTGCAATCCAGTTGCAATCCGAAATAGTTCTTTTCCCGTGTGGAGATGTTGTTCGTCAAAATTAAAGGGAAAATATCCTAATTCTTCAATGCCATCATCAAGTTGATTCAGACAATGATAAAGACTCGCAGCGGTTTTCGCTAAGTTAGAAGGATTCGGTTGCGATCTGAGATTCTGTTTCGCTTTTTGAACTAATTCCTGACAGTAATCGAGATAGCTTTGAAAGGTGTTGAGAAGTTCGTCGTCAAACGGATCGCCCGCTAAATGATCAATTTGAGCTTCTAGGGGATCGACAATTTGTTGCACTTGCTTCATCACGGGTCGATACACATACTTGATCCAGTGACTCGTATGCTGATCGGCATGGCGTTTTTGTTGTCGTTGACGGTAGTGTTGCTGTTGCGCTTTTTGATTGCGTTTCGTCCGTTTTTGGGCAAAGGCGCGATCGTAAGAGGCTTTCAGGTGCGGATTGCTTAAGACTTCGTAGGCCGCATTAATGGCAATAATTTTTTCGTGACTGTTGTTATCTTCACTGCGGTCGGGATGATATTGCTTGGCTAAGCGACGATAGGCTTGTTTGATTTCTTCTTGAGTGGCATCAGGGGTTAAACCAAGCGTTTGATAATGGTCGGCGTGAAGCATCAGCAGTATTCAGGAACATGATTGGACGATTAGCGCATCAACCCCTACTTTATCGTCAATTGCTTTTGATTGCCTTCCGAGAGCACTGGGAATCAGGATTTCTGATAAAATAAATAAAGGCCTAGTCAAGCCCCAAAGCGTCGGGGTCAAGCTAGTTGAAGATTGCTCAAAGCAAGTTAGAGATTACGCCTTCGGAAAATAGAAGGTACCCGCTCTAACCGTTGGTGAAGAAATTAATAAAACGAGGAAAACGCCGTGACAGTAAGAGTGCGCATTGCACCAAGTCCCACCGGTAATTTACACATTGGAACCGCCCGAACGGCGGTATTTAACTGGCTATTTGCCCGCCATGAAGGGGGGACATTTATTTTAAGGGTAGAAGATACTGACCAAGCGCGATCGCGCCCCGAATTTACCCAAGATATTAAAGACGGACTAACCTGGCTTGGCATCCCATGGGATGAAGGTCCGTATTTTCAATCGGAACGGCTGAACCTCTACAAGCAAGCTGTCCAAACGCTTCTCGACAAAGGTTATGCTTACCGCTGCTACACCACCGAAGAAGAACTGAATCAATTGCGAGCAGCCCAAAAAGCACGCAATCAAGCCCCCCGTTACGATAACCGTCACCGCGATCTTACCCCCGAACAAGAAAAAGCCTACGAAGCAGAAGGCAGAAAACCTGTCATTCGCTTTAAAATCGACGATAATCGCGAAATTATGTGGCATGACCACATTCGGGGAACTGTGACTTGGCAAGGCAGCGATCTCGGCGGCGATATGGTGATTGCCCGTGCCAGCAGCCGGGAAGATTTAGGACAACCCTTATACAATCTTGCTGTTGTTGTGGATGACATGGACATGAAGATTAGCCATGTTATTCGGGGAGAAGATCATATTGCCAACACAGCAAAACAGATTTTACTGTATGAAGCGCTGGGCAACAGCATTCCTGAATTTGCCCATACGCCTTTGATTTTAAATGAATCTGGTCAGAAACTGTCTAAACGGGATAATGTTACTGCCATTTCTGATTTTTACAAAATGGGCTTTGTTCCCGAAGCGATGGCCAACTATATGACACTTTTGGGTTGGACGCCGCCTGAGGATTCCACGCAGGAATTATTTACCCTTGAGGAAGCAGCAAAAAGCTTTACCATTGACCGTGTCAGTAAATCCGCTGCCAAATTTGACTGGTCAAAACTGGATTGGATTAATAGCCAGTATATCCACAATATGGATCCCAGCAAATTATTGGAAAGGTTAATTCCCTTCTGGGAAGAGGCAGGATATCAGGTTGATTTAGAAAACAATCGTGCCTGGTTAGAACAAGTGACTGCCCTAATTGGGCCGAGTTTAACCCGTCTCACCGATGCTGTTGAACAAACGGAAGTCTTCTTCCAAGATCACGTAGAAGCCAACGAAGAAGCCATTGCTCAACTGCAACAAGATGGCGTCAAACCCGTCATTCAATCAGTTTATGAGGCGGTGAAAGAGCAAAATCAACTCACAGAAGAAGACGCAAAACAAATTGTTAAGAACGTAACGAAAGAACACAACGTTAAAAAGGGCGTAGTCATGCGTTCTCTACGGGCCGCTTTAACTGGTGCGATGAAAGGACATGATCTTATGCAGTCCTGGTTATTATTGAATCAAAAAGGATTAGATCAACCGCGTTTAGAAAATGCATTAAATCAGGGCTAATTAAGGAATCGTTATTCTTTTCGTTTTTGATCATCCCCCTATATTGTTTTGTAAAGGGGGATTTTTTTTATTTAAAATGTGATAGGAAAAGGCATTGATTTGTCCTTGGTTTCTTTATCTTGCAATAATTGCTTAAGCTGCTTTAAGGATTGTTTTCTCTTCCCATCGGATGATTCTTTAGCCAAGCTATTTAAGAAGACTTATTAGCGCGATATAGTAACAATTGTTAAGTGTAATTCTCAAGGAGAAATCTCATGAATGTAGCAGTTCAACAAACGGTTCCTGATGTTGTTTTCCATACCCGTGTCCGCGATGAGTCGGTTGGCGGCGATAATCCCTTCCGTTGGCAAGACCGCACCACCGAAGATATTTTTGGCGGCAGACGGGTTGTCGTATTTGCCCTTCCTGGGGCATTTACTCCCACTTGCTCGGCAAATCACTTGCCTCGTTATGAAGAATTATATGATGAAATTCGGGCCCAAGGCATTGATGAAGTAATCTGTCTTTCCGTGAATGATGCTTTTGTAATGTTCCAATGGTCAAAACAACAGGGAGCACAAAAAGTGTTTATGCTTCCTGATGGCAATGGCGATTTTACTCGGAAAATGGGCATGTTAGTTGAAAAAGAAAATCTCGGATTTGGAATGCGCTCTTGGCGTTATTC
>JBDGQV010000193.1:0-2939 GCA_042218725.1 Halothece sp.
TACGTATTTAACTATGTTGCAAACTCAAACTGATTATTCCACTACTGATCTTGCAAACCTGGCGATTCAACAGCTTCATCAAAGCGGATGTGAATATGGAGAAATTCGCCTCTGTCGCTATCGCACGCAAACCCTCATGGCGCGCGATCGCAGTTTCAACATTCTCTCTGATAATATTAGTTCCGGCTATGGGATTCGGGTTCTTTTAAACGGGGCTTGGGGATTTGCTGCCAGTAATGAGAAGACACCA
Organism: Halothece sp.; assembly: GCA_042218725.1. Lineage (GTDB taxonomy): Bacteria > Cyanobacteriota > Cyanobacteriia > Cyanobacteriales > Rubidibacteraceae > Halothece. The sequence continues at coordinate 251 of JBDGQV010000193.1, forward strand.
GAGGCAATTACCCGTACCATTCATTTAGCCATCGAAATTGCTAAAGGAACGCGCCTCACGCAACAACAACCGGTACGTTTAGCGCCAGTAGAAGCCTATCAAGATACTTACACCACTCCCATCGAAATTAATCCTTTTGATATTCCGATTAAAGATAAAGCCAACCTTCTGCTTTCCCTGAACGAACAACTATTGCAATATGAAACGCAAGGGGTGAAAAAAGCGTTCTCCTTCCTTCGTTTCTCCCAAGAAGACAAAACCTTTGCTTCAACAGAAGGATCTCATATTCAACAAACCATTTATCGCACCCATCCCGGTTTCGGTTGTATGGCAATTGCTAATGGCGATGCGCAAACGCGCAATTATGAACGCCCACCGCTTAATATGGGCTATGAACAAGTTAATCCCGATGATCTGTTTTCGCAAGTGAATCGGGTAGCAGAAGAAGCCATTGAGAAAGTTCACGCCGAACCTGCCCCTGCGCGCGATCGCGCTAACCTAATCCTCAAACCCAGCAACCTCTATCTCACCATTCACGAATCCGTTGGACATCCCACAGAATTAGACCGGGTGTTCGGCTATGAAGCCAACTTTGCCGGAACTAGTTTTGCGACAACAGATAAACTCGGAAAACTCCAGTATGCTACACCGTGGATTAATTTTATCGCAGATCGGACGCAGCCCGGTGGACGCAGTACGGTGGGTTATGATGACGAAGGCGTGAAAGCCCAATCTTGGTACGTGGTGAAAGATGGGATTTTAGTCGATTATCTCAGCGATCGCGAAACCGCTCACCGTCTCGGACGTGCTGCCAGCAACGGAAGTTCCTTTGCTGATAGTTGGTCAAGCGTTCCCATGGTGCGCATTCCCAACTTAGGCTTAGAACCGGGAGAAGCTGGAGGAAGCCATACTGCCAGTTTAGAAGAAATGATTGCCGACACCAAAGACGGCATTTTAATTGATGGGGTGGGAAGTTTTTCTATTGATCAACAGCGGCGCAATTTCCAGTTTGGCGGCGATGCCTTCTGGCGGGTGAAAAATGGCAAAATTGCCGGCATGGTGAAAGATTTAACCTATCATTCCATGACCACTGACTTTTGGCAACAAGTGGATGCCCTTGGCGGTGCTGAGGAATGGCAACAATATGGCACGAATATGTGCGGGAAAGGGGAACCCATCCAAATTGCCCAAATGACTCACGGTTGCGTTCCTGTGCGCGTTCGAGATATTCAGATTGGAAGAAGTTAGTTTTACTTATTGTTTCACAATGCGCCCGTTGTCAACTGCCAATTTTATACGAAAAAGCGCACGCCACGGCAATTAAAGCCGTTTCTAAGTTATTTTATCTGCCAGATAATGCTCATATTAGTCTTTCCCAAGCTTTAGATGACAATTGGTTTCCTGAGTATCCTGAAAGTCAATTGTAAATGTAGGTTGCCAAAGTGAAGCGCGATCGCGTCTCACCCCAAAATGACAGGGGCAATAGAAAGATCAATAACAGCGCTTTGATGAGGCAATACTGAAGGGCGGCGGCGCAACACGAAATCCTAGCACTGCGATCGCGCTCGGGAATGTGGTACAAATATCTCTGTTGGCACGCCATCTAACATCGCGTCTAGTGCGTGTTCGTAACATTCTCATTGAGAGCAGTTTTTAACTTATGTCTCGCGCGAAAGCCCTTCGTAACTATATCCTTGTCCGTTTACTCCTTGCCCCATTGATGTTGTGGACGATTACGACGCTTATTTTTCTGTTGCTGCGGGCAACACCGGGAGATCCCGCCGATGCGATTTTAGGGGCAAGAGCGTCCGAGCAAGCGAAAGAAGCATTACGAGAACAGTTGGGACTGAATCAACCCTTATTATTTCAGTATTTTGACTATTTAGGCGATTTATTGCAGTTGGATTTAGGAAATTCTCTTACCAGTCGCGGGTTAAGCGTTTGGCAGGTAATTCAAGATTATTTTCCAGCAACGGCGGAATTATCGTTATTCAGCATGATCATTGCCCTGTTGATTGGCTTGGGAGTGGGAATGCTAGCCGCCGCGCGATCGGGTACCATTATTGATGCCTTGGGGCGCTTGTTTGGCGTTGTTACCTATTCTCTCCCCATGGTTTGGGTGGGAATGTTGTTACAACTGGTATTTGCCGTGCAATTGGATTGGTTTCCCTTAGGAACCCGCTTTCCCATTAGTCAGCCTACCCCCTCGGATATTACCGGGCTTTATACCGTTGATAGTTTGCTTCAAGGGAATTTGGAACAATTTTTCACGGCGTTATATTATCTGGCACTCCCGAGTTTTACCTTAGGCTTGCTGTTAAGCGGCATTTTTGAACGCATTGTCCGTGTTAATTTAAAGCAAACCCTGCAAGCTGATTATGTGGAAGCAGCCAGGGCAAGAGGTCTTTCGGAAAGACGGATTCTGTTTGCTCATGCCTTGCGCAATGCGCTAATTCCTGTGATTACCGTGTTCGGATTGACCTTTGCCGCCCTACTTGGCGGGATATTATTAACAGAAGTCACCTTTTCTTGGCCAGGGTTAGGTAATCGATTCTATGAGGCAATTTCCTTGCGAGACTATCCCACTGTGCAGGGAATTATGGTCTTTTTCGGCGCGATCGTGGTTTTCGCCAGTATTCTCATTGATATTATCAATGCCTACATTGACCCTCGAATCCGTTATTAACGC
>JBDGQV010000194.1:0-4312 GCA_042218725.1 Halothece sp.
TTAGCTCCTGCTAAACTTTCTAACTATCAATTAATTCTGCGTTGTCAGCAAGGATTTAAACCCGATCACTCTGCCTTTTCAGAACTATTGCGCCGTCATCAATCTGACGTGGAAAAAATACTCTATCATTTAGCACCAGATTGGTCTGATCGCGCTGATTTAGTGCAAGAAGTTTGGATCCGAGTTTATCGGAATATCCAACGGCTTAAAGATCCAGTTAAATTTCGAGGCTGGTTAAGTCGAATTACCACTAATTTATTTTATGATGAACTGCGTAAAAGAAAGCGACTGCAAAATCCAATTTCCCTGGATGCTCCGTGCCAAATTGGTGATGCGGAATTAAATTGGGAAGTAGCAAGCACTTTACCTAGCCCTGACCAAAATTTAACTAATCAAGAATTTTATGACCAACTAAATCAGGCAATAAATGAATTGCCAGAAGTATTTCGTATCCCTATGATATTGCGAGACAAAGGATTTTCTTATCAAGAAATTACAAAAATAACAGGGGTTTCATTAGGAACTGTTAAATCAAGAATTGCTAGAGCTAGAGCTAGAGTACAAAGTGCGTTGCATTCCTATTTATGATTTCTGGCGGGACTAGGCCTGCTCGCGCGGCATTCAGCATGAACTGTGAATGGCTTCAACATGCTGAGACAAAAGCTCATTAATTAATGATTGATACCCAATCCCGCGTCTTTCGGCTTCAGCTTTAAGACCTTCGAGTACTTTGGGATGAAGTCGAATATGAACTGATTTGTATTTCTCACCGTCCCGCTTACGGGGACGTCCCCCCGTTTTTCGTTGGGATCTTTGACTCTCCACATCATTTGACGTGTCCCGCGCACTTGGGGCCGGGTCAGCAAAAGTCGGCATTGTTTCTTCGTTAATGAAGTGGGTCGAGTCCATACTTGCCATTAAATAGCTTGATAAAATGAACAGTTTTAGTGTACACTAAAACTGTAGTTCTATATAAAATTCTTGAGGTTGAGAGAGCTACTCACGAACCGCCAGCAGCTAACCAACTACACAATCACTTTAATGGTAGCACACTGGCGTTCGCTTCAACGCTCTTCTCTGCCCTAAGAAGGAGAGAAGCTTATTGTGACTCGTTCCGCCCATTTTCCGCGTTGCCCTATTGGCAAGCGATTCTGCCAATTTTTTCCGCATCGTTATCATTTCATTCAGGCCCCGGCCACCTCAGACCGTCCCCAATGGGAGACGGAATCGCGCTACCCCATTGAGCATCGCAATTTGTGGCATCGCTTCCAGGATCCCCAGACATTGTTGGGCGTCAGTTTTGGCCCCAGCACCCATTACGCCCTGCTTGATATTGATCGCCACAGTCCGTATCACCCCGAACAGGATGAATCGGCATTCAAGGCCTTACTTGGGGCTTACGAGGATATTGGGCTCAATGATCCCATCCTTGTTCAATCCTCGCTGAGCGAGGGGCTTCATGTCTACTTTGTTTTTCCCAAAGCGTTGCCGACGTTTCCCATGGCCCAACTTCTCAAGTTGACTGCCATCACGGCCGGATTTGCCGTCAAAGACGGCACACTCGAAATTTTTCCCAACGCCAAACGCTATAATCCCGACCGCCCGACGCCCTATAAAGCGCACCGGCTGCCGCTGCAATTGGGCTCTTATTTGCTGGATTCGGACTATGCGCCCTACAGCAATCAAATTGCCACCTTTTTGGATCGCGCCGATGACGCGGCGGCGGCCACCGATATTGACCTGCTTGAAACTGCGCTTGCGGCCAGTCAGGCCCGAAAAGCCTTTCGTTATATTCGCGGCGACGGGGCCAAAGCGGCCGCCTTTGCCGCCGACCTCAAAGGGCAAATCGATGAGGGTTGGAGCGATTTTGGCCAGACTAACGATCTGTTGCGGGTGATTGGAACCTATGGGCGTGTATTTGAAGCTTTATCCGGATCGGATTTGGCCGATTACATTGCTCAAACGGCGCAACAGTTGCCCGGTTACCGGGAGTTTTGCCGCCACCAGCATCAGATTCAGCGACGCGCCCGGGAATGGGCGCGGTGTGTCGAGAAATTTTACTATCCCTATGGAGAACAGCCCCGCCGCATGGGCTGTTTTGCCGATATGCAACCGTCCCCGGCGCCCCGGCCCAATCTCCGCAACGATACTCGCCAGCAAGATGCAATTGAGCGGATTACCCAAGGCATGGCGTGGCTTCGGCAACAGTTGGAAATTCTCCCGAAGCGGGTTGGGGCGATGAAAGAAGCTCTGACCCAGGCGATTGAAACACTGTTTGGTCTGCGCCCGTCGGATAAAACCCTCTACCGGCATCGGGAATTGTGGCATCCGGCATTTATCGGGGCTGAAACGGGAGTGGCCTCAGATAATGCCGATCAAGCGGCGAGTTCCACGGTAACCGAAACGGCATCGCGCCCATCCCCCGCATCAAGCCAATCTCAGCCATGCCCCACCCCAACGGATTCTCCGGCGGAAACGGTCGAGGAATCGGAATCCAATAAATCCGCATCTGATGGGGATTTAACAGATTATGCCCCACCCCCCCTCAATATGAAGGTTAAGCAATGGATTTCTGACGGGGTTGAGTTGATTTATCAGGGACCGGTGGTTTCTAGTTTGGTGAAGTTTGCGGGTCAGCGCCGAATGCAACTTGCTTCTGTGTATCCCGGAGATCGGGTTGTTCTGGTGGATGCCTGGCATTCCAGTTTTTGGTTTAGTCCCCATGCTGTTGATCAGTTGAAGGTTTATGTTCAGGTGCGCGATCGCTGGGATCCATTGGCCTTGGGTTCAGCAGGTGTTGCAGTCTTGGTGCGCGATCTGGTTTTTGACTCAGATTGATAAGAAATATTTATACACTCGCGATTGCTTGCGCGCTTTTGACATTCCATAAGTAAAACTTATCAATGAGTTGTCCCAACCTGTCATGATCGCCTTATTTTTCCGATTTTGAAAGGATGATATAATAGCAAGCTACCATAAACTTGTTTATGGGTTATGCGCCACGAGAATCGCTTCGGTTTTCCTCGTGGATTTGCCTTTTTGCTGTTTTATCAAATTTGTTCCAACTTATTGCATTGCTTAGTGTGATCAGCGGGGGTTGTCCCTGCAGGACTCATCAAGCTCGGGACAATTTTTGATTTAGTTTTTTTAGAGTGCTAGAACTACTTTGATTTTAGCTAAAAGAATTTTTTAAATCAAATTTTAAATTTAATTAAGAAAACAGATCTGAAACTTTTTTCGTTCCTAAAAAGTTGCTAAGAATTCGTACCTTTTAGATATTAATTAAGATTTTTTAAGCCTGGTTTAAACACCACATATGGCATGCAATCCAAGGGGTTGCGGGTATTTTGAAAAGACCTTAGTATCTTTAGATAGCGGTAATGAAGTTCAAAGAACAAAACAAAAAAAAAACTGATTTTTATTGATCATTCCCTGGTGTTGAAACCAAAAAAATAAGAGGAAAAGTTAATTAGTTAAATACTTTCCCTTTTCATCAAGCAACCTGGTTCCTGATCCGAGACCTGGGTTGTTTCTGAAAAAAATCAAGGAATTAACCATGGCTTCAATTATCCCTGTATCGGGCCAGCGTCCTTATGATGGCTGCTGGCAAAGGACAACTGTACCAACCAACAAGCAGACCGTTAGCAGTAGTGTATTTGCCTCTGAGAGAAGCGGTTTTGCTGTTGGGAAACACCGGCTAATTCTCAAGGAGGTGATCCCTTGTGGTTTCTTCCTGGGAAATTCTTAATCCGCCTCCCAACGGCAGCGCGATCGCGCAAGGATTGGATTTTATCCCTCCGCAATGGGATCTGACCCCAGTTTGCGGTAAATGCCCGGCGCAACCGCACTGGGCAAGCGAACCGCCTGTCCCCCGCGAAACCATCAAAACCGGCATAAAGGAGCGCCTATACACCGGCTACGGCCTCAAACTCGGCGATAGCTCCGATGGGTTGCTTGCCCTGAACGTTAACAGCAAAGCCGGGCATCGAATTTTGTTGGCAATGGCCCAAGGGGATTTGCCCGATACTGTCAGCTTCAGCTCGGGCAAACCGCACTGTTTTCAGCTGTTGTTTGCCGTTCCTGACGAACATAGAAATGCATTGCAACACATATCTCGAAAACGCCTCACCCAATGCGGGAACGTCGTCGCGCCCGCCACTTGCAAGGGAGAGCCCGCCGGGTGGCTCGGGGTGCGCTATAACCGCTGCCAAAGCGTTGTTCCTGCTTCCTGGCATCCCGAAACAGGCGACTATCAATGGCGCCGCTCTCCCCAAGATGCGGCAGTCGCGATCGCGCCGGCTTGGCTGCTGGA
>JBDGQV010000195.1:0-10194 GCA_042218725.1 Halothece sp.
GATAGATAGAAAATATTCACTCCAATAGGAGAGGGCATTCACCGATTCCTGATGAGAGGATCAATATGTAGCGATCCTCATCAGGAGGTAAACTGATGTTACGTCGTTTTCTTGCGCTTACAACTCTGGTGGGAGCCAGCGCCCTATTTGCCCCCGCTGCTTCCGCCAACTCCACAGAAGCCATATTAATGGCACAGAGCAACCGTTATCTTACCACGACAAGCGCTCAAGAAGGAACCCTTTATCTCAATAGCGACAAGCGTTATTCCTTCAATCTAGAAGTCACTAGGGGCGGTCGCTTTGCCGGGTATAACCTTCCGGCAGGCTCAATTATTCGCGGACAATATGTTCCTGCAGAAGACGGGTTAAGATACGTTGCCCAAGCAGCAATTGTGAACGGACGCACCTATAACTTGAACGCTCGTTCAGAAGTTTTAGAAACTGTGAAAGATCCCCGTGACACCTCAGGCGGGGCAGTTGCCGAAGATGCCGGAATTGGCGCTGGTGCTGGCGTCGTCATCGGTGAAATCTTTGGCGATGCTGGTATTGGGGAAGCAGTTGGCGGGGCAGCCGCCGGTGTCGCCGTTGGCAACTTAACTGCTGATAACGTAGTTGTCATCGAACCGGACCAACCCATCAACCTTTACGAATAAGCTAGTGCTTAACGCTGTTTGGCGAGCTTTTTCGACATTTTCCGCAAGCGAACTGACTCTGGGGTCACCTCCACCAGTTCATCCGAACTGATAAATTCTAAGGCTCGCTCCAGCGTCATTTCCGCCGGGGCTTGCAACTGGACCAACTCTTCCCCCGTCGAAGACCGCATATTGGTTAATTGTTTCGCTTTGCACACATTGAGTTCAATATCTTGCGGACGACTGGTTTCCCCAACGATCATTCCCTTATAAACTTTCGTGCCGGGTGTAATAAAGAAGACCCCGCGATCTTCAGCATTTTTCAGGGCATAAAAGGTTGCTGTTCCTTCCTCAATGGAAATCAGGACGCCATTGCGACGGGTTTCAAATTGGCCAACATAAGGACGATAATCTAAGAAATTGTGATTCATGAGACCTTCGCCCCGGGTTAAACGGAGAAATTCCCCACGAAAGCCAATTAAGCCTCGTGCGGGAATGACAAACTCAGCTTGAGTTCGGTTTTCCCCAGTGGTTTGCATGCTTTGCATTTCTCCTTTGCGTTCCCCAAGGCGTTCAATGCAGCTTCCCACTGCCTCTTCAGGAACATCTAAGACCAAATACTCATAGGGTTCGCAAGTTTGTCCATTGACGTCCCGGTAAATAACTTGGGGTTGGGAAACTTGAAACTCATAGCCTTCCCGGCGCATATTTTCAATCAGAATTCCCAAATGCAATTCCCCGCGACCGGAGACCAAAAACTGATCCGGCGATTCTGCATCTTCCACACGCAGGGCGACATTGGTTTCCAACTCTTTGTAAAGCCGATCGCGCACCTGTCGAGACGTGACAAACTTCCCTTCCCGTCCGGCAAAGGGCGAATCATTAATCGAGAAGGTCATTTGCAGCGTGGGTTCATCCACCTTAATCAAGGGCAATGGTTGGGGTTCATTGGGAGAAGTAATGGTTTCTCCAATATTGGCATCGCTACAACCGGCTACGGCGACAATTTGACCGGCGCTGGCTTCTTCGATTTCCACTCGTTGCAGTCCTTCAAAGCCCATTAATTTCGATACCTTGGCCTTGACGACTTGTTCTCCTTCCTTGACCAAAGCGATTTCTTGACCAGCGCGAATGACGCCATTATGGACTCGACCAATAACGATGCGTCCTAAATACTCGGAATAATCTAAAGTGGTCACTTGTAACTGTAGCGGTTTATCAGCATCCCCTGCTGGCGGGGGAACATGTCCGATAATCGATTCAAATAGGGGCTTCATATCCACCCCTTCCTCTTCCAATTCATTTTTGGCAAAACCGCTGACACCAGAGGCATAAAGCGTGACAAAATCACACTGATCGTCATCGGCGCCTAAGTCCACAAATAAATCAAAAACTTTATCAACAGCTAGATCCGGGTCAACATTGGGGCGATCAATTTTATTAATAATGACAATGGGGCGTAACCCTTTCTCTAAAGCCTTTTTCAACACAAAACGCGTTTGCGGCATCGGCCCTTCATTGGCATCCACAATCAGAAGACAGCCGTCTACCATTCCTAAAACGCGCTCAACTTCACCGCCAAAGTCAGCGTGACCGGGAGTATCAACAATATTGATCACGGTATCTTCGTAACGAAGTGCCGTATTTTTGGAAAGAATCGTAATGCCTCGTTCTCGTTCTAAGGCATTGGAGTCCATAACGCAGTCGGGAACTTCCTCTCCTTCACGGAAAACTCCGGATTGTCTGAGGAGGGCATCCACTAGCGTGGTTTTGCCGTGATCAACGTGGGCGATAATAGCGACGTTGCGAATAGAAAGCGTCATGGGATAAATTCCAGGTCACCTAAACATTTATTAACAATTGTACCTTATCGTTACGTTTTACGGAACCGATAACAAAACGTTTTTTCGCTATATACGAAACACTCGGATCATAATAGAGTCAGCGAAGAACGCATTGCCAAAATTAAGAACGATGAACATATTATTTGTTGCTGCGGAAGTTGCGCCCGTTGCCAAAGTCGGAGGAATGGGAGATGTCGTTGGTACCCTGACTCCGATTCTTCGCAAAATGGGCCATGATGTCAGAATTTTAATGCCCTATTACGGTTTTCTTCCGGATAAACTTGACATTCCGGAAACACCGGTTTGGCAAGGGAGTGCCATGTTCCAAACCTTCGATATTTTCGAAACCCTACTTCCAGGAACAGAGGTGCCTCTTTATCTTTTGGGACATCCGGCGTTTGCCCCCCGTCGCATTTATCACGGCGATGATGAACCCTGGCGCTTTACCTTTTTTGCCAATGGGGCAGCCCAGTTGGCGCTGAATTATTGGCAACCAGATGTCATTCATTGTCACGATTGGCATACTGGCATGATTCCAGTTTGGATGCATCAGTCGCCCGAAATTAAAACCGTTTTCACCATTCACAATCTAGCCTATCAAGGCCCGGCGCGATCGGAAATCGAGCAAATTGCTTGGTGTCCCCCCTATATGCAGGAAAATAATGTCATGGCAGGGGCCATTCAATTTGCCGATTGTGTGAATACTGTATCACCCACTTATGCCCAACAAATTCAAACCCCGGAATATGGAGAAGGGTTGGATAAACTTTTAGCTTTAAAGAAAGATAAAATTGTCGGGATTGTGAATGGCATTGATGTCAATGCATACAATCCTGAAACCGATCCCAATTTAGATCAGCCATTTTCGATCGACACGCTTGACGATCGCGTTGTCAATAAAATTGCGCTGCAAGAACAACTCGGCTTAGAAGTTAACCGTGGTGCATTTCTTGTCAGTATGGTCACCCGGTTGGTGGAACAAAAAGGATTAGATATTATCTTACCGATTATTGATACTTACTTGTCCTACACTGGCGATCAATTTTTAGTATTAGGAACGGGAGAAGAACGCTATGAAACACAACTGCGAGAGTTGGCAGATCGGTATCCGGGACGGATGTCAGTGCAACTTCTTTACAGCGATCAACTATCCCGACGGATTTATGCTGGCAGTGATGCATTTTTAATGCCATCGCGATTTGAACCTTGCGGCATTAGTCAAATGATGGCCATGCGTTATGGTTGTGTTCCCATTGTCCGTCGAACTGGAGGATTAGTGGACACAGTTTCCCATCACAACCCCATTGAAAAAACCGGAACCGGTTATTGTTTCAGTCTTTACCAACCCTTAGATTTATACACATCTCTAATTCGGGCATCCGAGAGTTATCTATATCGAGACAATTGGCGAGAGTTGCAAAAGCGGGGGATGTCCCAAGATTTCAGTTGGCAACGCTCGGCAGCCAAGTATGTGGAATTGTATCAAGATTTGATTGCACCAGCGACAGATAGTGAAGTTTTAAACTCAATTACTTCCTCAGACTCAGTTTCTTCGGATTCCACGCAAGTAACATCGCCAAATTAGCTTCTCATTCCCCCGACTTTCCTTTTGGAAAGGGGGGAAATTTCTCTAATGATGGAATAGGTGTCGTTGGATTTTTAAAACAATGCTCGTCAAAGTCTCAAGTCATGATTACCCTTCATCTGGAACCACTGAAGGTAGCTGTTGCAACCGTTGGTCAAGCACCGGAGCAATTAGGATTAGTGGTAAAGTGCTAGAGGTGACAGAAACACAACATCCTATGAGGAGGAAATAATGGCAGATACTGATCTTTCCAAATTAATGAAGCAGGAAGTGGGAAAAGCAGCCGCTGATCGCGTGCAATCCCATTCCATTGTGGGCTTAGGTACCGGTTCCACCACGGCGTATGCCATTCAGTTTTTAGGAGAAAGACTGCAACGGGGAGAACTTGAAAATATCCAGGGGATTCCCACTTCCTTTCAAGCAGAAGTCTTATCGAAACAGTATGGTATTCCCCTAACCACGCTTGATGCTATCGATCATATTGATATCGCCCTGGATGGGGCAGATGAAGTCGATCCCAACAAAAATTTAATTAAAGGAGGCGGTGCCGCCCATACTCGGGAAAAAGTGGTTGATTCCCTGGCCAATCAGTTTATTGTCGTTGTTGATAGCGGGAAACTTGTCGATAAGCTGGGTTCGACTTTTCTCTTGCCGGTAGAAGTTATTCCCATGGCAATTACCCCGGTGATGAAAAAGTTGGAACAGTTCGGCGGAAAGCCGGAATTGCGGATGGGTGTCAAAAAAGCCGGACCGGTTGTTACCGATCAAGGGAATTTAGTTGTTGACATTAAGTTTGAAGAAATTGCCAATCCTGGGGAGTTAGAAAAAGAAATCAATAATATTCCTGGCGTATTGGAAAATGGGTTATTTGTTAATGTTGCTGATGTCGTTTTAGTGGGAGAAATCAAAGGAGATCAAGTAAATATTCGTGAATTTTAATCGATTGTGTAATTTCTAAACTTCATTAATCATCACTCTCCCTAATCCAAAAAATAATCAGTCAGATGTGGTTATGAGCAGCTTTTAAACTCGTCAACTTAACGATTCGGATTAGGGGGATTTTAAGAGCAAAAATCTGGTCAGCGATCGCGCTCCTGATTTGTAACCATCTATCTCTTTTCATTCAAAATAAACGTTAATTTTAATGCTAACAAACTATGCTTTATCGTCGTTTTGGTCGTACGGAATTGCCAATGCCCGTTTTTTCTTGTGGCGGCATGCGCTATCAACATAAATGGCAAGATATTCCCTTAGCCGATGTTCCGGATCAAAATCAAAAGAATTTAGAAACCACCATTGAGCGTTCTTTAGAGGTAGGAATCAATCATATTGAAACAGCAAGAGGTTATGGCAGTTCCGAAATGCAATTGGGTCAAGTTTTGCCCAAATTTGATCGCGACCAATTAATTATTCAAACCAAAATTGCTCCTAAAGATGATCCGAAAGAATTTAGACGTCAGTTTGAACAATCCTTACAATTTCTCAATTTAGACTATGTTGATTTATTAGGCATTCATGGCATTAATACAGAAGAATTATTAGAACAAACCATTCGTCCTGGCGGCTGTTTAGACGAAGTTAGAAAATTGCAAGCCCAAGGCAAAGTTCGGTTTGTTGGTTTTTCCACTCATGCCCCCACAGACGTAATTATTAAAACCATCGAAACGGATCAATTTGATTACCTCAATCTCCATTGGTACTATATTAATCAGACCAATTGGGAGGCCATTGAAGTCGCCAACCGTTACGATCTAGGGGTTTTTATTATTAGTCCTTCTGATAAAGGGGGACAACTTTATCAACCGCCTCAGAAACTGGTGGATTTATGTCAGCCCTTAAGTCCCATGGTATTCAATGATTTATTCTGTTTAAGCCATCCCCAAGTTCATACCTTATCCCTAGGCGCTTCCCAACCCAGTGACTTTGAGGAACATTTAAAGGTTTTACCCTTAATTGAAAAAGCCGATGACATTTTACCTCCTATTTTAGACCGATTAGAGCAGAGCGCGATCGCGTCGTTGGGCAAAAATTGGTATGAAACGTGGCATCTCGGTTTGCCTCGGGTGGAAGAAACGCCCAATAATATCAATATTCCGGTGATTTTATGGCTAAGAAATTTAGCCCTAGCTTATGACTTAACCGAATATGCAAAAATGCGTTATAACTTATTAGGAAGAGCCGGTCATTGGTTTCCAGGAGAAAAAGCAGAAAATATTGAAAAACTAAATCTCCAACCTTGCCTAAAAAATAGCCCTCATGCTGATAAAATTCCTGACCTTTTAGCCGAAGCTCATCAATGGTTTAATGGGGAACCAGTGAAGCGGTTATCGCAACAATAATTTCACGCCTTATCCAATAGAATGTATTTAGAGACATTACATCTCACCCGCTTCCGAAATTACTTAAACTGTTCGGTTAAATTTAACGCCCAGAAAACAATTATTGTTGGGAACAATGCCCAAGGAAAATCCAATCTTTTAGAAGCAGTCGAACTCCTGGCAACGCTAAAAAGTCATCGTACTGCCAAAGATCAAGATTTAGTCTTTCAAAATGCCTCAGTTGGACAAATAGAAGCCATTGTCAAACGACTGTACAGTCAAAACCAGTTAACTTTAACCTTGCGTCATAAAGGAAGGCGCACCGTTGCCATTAACCATGAATCTTTACGGCGGCAAATCGACTTTTTAGGGCGACTCAATGCCGTAGAATTTTCAAGTTTAGATTTAGATTTAGTACGGGGTTCTCCTGATAGACGTCGTAACTGGCTAGATGCCTTATTAGTCCAAATTGAACCCATTTATGCCTACATTTTGCAAGAATATAATAAAGTGCTTCGGCAACGAAATGCCCTACTCAAAACCATTCGCAAATCCCTTGACGATGGCGAATCTTCATCAGCAGTAGACAATGGAACCTGGGAACAATTAGCCTTATGGGATGCGCAATTAGCCGCCAATGGATCGCGCGTGATGCGTCGTCGGGCAAGAGTATTGGAACGCTTAGCCCCAATTGCCCACAAGTGGCATCAGCAAATTAGCAACCAAACCGAACAGTTAACAATTGCCTATGCCCCCAATGTTAGCTGGTTAGATGATAATCCGGAAGAAGTTCAACAAGCAATTTTAGATCGCATTAAACTCCGGCAAGCGGCGGAACAAAACTTAGGCACAACAGTTGTGGGACCTCATCGCGATGAAGTAGAATTTAGTATTGATGAAACCCCAGCGCGATCTTATGGGTCACAGGGACAGCAACGCACCCTAGTCTTAGCCCTCAAACTAGCGGAACTGGAATTAATTGAAACAGTAGTCGGAGAACCCCCATTATTGCTTCTCGATGATGTCTTAGCCGAACTTGACCCCAATCGTCAAAATCAACTATTAGAAGCAATCGAAGACCGCTTTCAAACCATTATTACGACAACGCATTTAAGTTCATTTGATCAGCAATGGGTGCAGTCCTCACAAATTCTAACCGTGGAACAAGGGGAAATTATGCCCTCATCTCAACCCAATCAAGTGTGATTTAAGTTGGAAACAATCTCCCATTAGCACTCTCATTGATATCAATTTAGCAATCTGATGAAACTGCTTTTCCTGCTCTTCTCATCTGCTAAAATTAAGCTAAAAATTAACGGGGAGGTTTCTAACAATGTCTCTATCACGTCTTGTCTTAGGAGGAGTTATTGGTTTAACTCTGTCTAGTTTAGTATCACCAGCGATTGCTAACCCTAGTTCCGAAGCAAGCTCAAAAAGCAATCACAATAAAGCTGAAACTTCATTCACATACCATAATATTCCGCAACTATTCCAAAACGCTTTCAATTACGAATCAGGAAATTTCTTCGAAAATCGTTCTCTAGAATCCCAAATAGAATGGCTATTTGGCGTTACGCCCTCCGGCGATCAGTATCGATTTCCTGATTTTCCCGAAAATGAACTGACGCGGGATGCCAAGTTGGTAAATACCTTCTATCAAGACTACTTGAAATATCAAACCAGAGGGGAACCCATTCGAACCCGTGACTTAGAAAATCCCTATACAACCTCTCTTGGGTCTTCCAACTATTCTGAACCGAAATGAATGAGGAAAATCCAGGGTGCAGGAGTCGAACCTGCCTAAGGCGAATTATGAGTTCGCTGCCTAAACCGCTCGGCCAACCCTGGTTAAAAAGGAAGTTGATTCCAATCCTAATTTAACATCCACTCGAATTCTAAACCGAAATTGTACGATAGACAAGTATTGCTTCCCTCCTACCTATGAAAATGAATTCCACCTTGGCTGCTGTGTTAATTTTTGTGTTGGTAATGCTTGGCAGCGGTCTCGTTTCTGGTTTAAAAGCATATACCCTAGGATATGAAGCACTTAAAGAAATCTCTCAACCAAACGTTAAAACCGCTCAAAAAGACTTTATCAAGGAAAAGAATCAATCTGTGAAAAATGAGCAAATGATTGTATCGGAAGCAAATATTTTAGAGAAAGTCAATGCAAAAATGAATCGTTCTCAGGATAAAGCAGTCCCCTTAGATGGCAATCAAGCCTCGCAAAAGAATAATCAAAAGAATAATCAAAA
The DNA here is from genome assembly GCA_042218725.1 of Halothece sp. Lineage (GTDB taxonomy): Bacteria > Cyanobacteriota > Cyanobacteriia > Cyanobacteriales > Rubidibacteraceae > Halothece. Next base: position 8,635 of record JBDGQV010000195.1, read on the forward strand.
CAGTTTCATTGAGTCTCCTTAAGTTGGGCTTCGGCATTGTCTCAATCGATTTTAAAATGATAAACTTTGTTCCCTCCCCCATCTCATGTGTGGAAGTGCTTTGAGTTCCCTATTATTAGGAGCCGTTGCATCTGATTTAAATCTAACGGTGCAAGATATCTTTTTGCGGTTATTATCAGTTTTTCTGCTAATTGCCATTAATGCCTTTTTTGTGGCAGCAGAATTTTCCATGGTAGCCGTGCGTCGTTCCCGCATTAGCCAATTAGTCGACCATGGCGACCTGCAAGCAAAAAGTGTACAAACGCTGCAACGCCGTCTGGATCGCTTGTTATCCACCACCCAACTGGGAATTACCCTTTCCAGTTTAGCCCTGGGTTGGATTGGTGAAAGTACCATGGCAGTCGTCGTCGCCAGCGGGTTAACGCAACTGCCTGTTCCCGAACAATGGACAGGCGCGATCGCGCATTCTGTGGCAATTCCTGTTGCCTTTTTCCTCATTGCTTACTTGCAAATCATTTTAGGAGAACTTTCTCCCAAATCCATTGCCCTCCATCACGCCGAAAAAGTTGCGCGATTACTTGCCCCGCCCAGTTTAGTCATTTCCCGACTATTTCACCCCTTTATCTGGGTTCTCAACCAATCCACTCAAGCCTTGCTGCATTTAGTCGGTCTCGAATATAGTCCCCACAGTTGGTATAATCGGGTAACTTCCGAAGAACTGCAACTAATCATTGCTACCGAACGGGAATCCATTGGCCTAGAAGCCGAAGAACGAGAACTCCTCAACAATGTTTTTGAATTCGGCGAAGTCTCAGCCGAGGAAATCATGGTGCCTCGCACGAAAATCACCTCTGTCCCGCGAGATGCCACCTTTACCCTTCTCCTAGAAGAAGTGGTGAGTACCGGCCATTCCCGTTATCCCGTCACCGGTGATTCCTTAGATGACATTGTGGGGATGATTGACTTTAAAGAACTGGCAGTTCCTTTAGCCAAAGGCCATCTCACTCCTGATACTACCATTACTCCTTGGATTCGACCGGTCCGTTTTATTCCTGAATTCACTTCCCTGGGAGAACTGTTGGGCACCATGCGCCGTTCCCGTTTGGAAATGGTGATGATTGTGGATGAATTTGGCGGTACTGCCGGCTTAGTAACCCTCAAAGATTTAATTGATGAAATTATTGGCGATGAGAGTGAGGTAGCCGGAACTCCTGCCGGGGAAGAAGAAGTTGCCCTGCAGATGTTAGATGAACAGACATTTCTGGTACAAGCCCAAATCAATATCGAAGAAGTGAATGAACTGTTAGACCTGGAATTGCCTATTACAGATGAATATCAAACCATTGGCGGCTTTTTGCTGTATCAATTCCAGAAAATTCCCACTGAAGGCGAAACCCTCTCCTACGACAACTTAGATTTTACCGTTGCCTCTGCCGATGGCCCTCGCTTGTATCAAATTCGCATCCACCGCCATGATCCTTCACCCCCAGAGGAAGAAGACCCTGAAGAAACAGAAGCCAGCGAGGAAAGCGAACCAACAGAAAAGGATGAAGAGATAGA
>JBDGQV010000196.1:0-20632 GCA_042218725.1 Halothece sp.
TTGCTAGCTTTTTGCACAACGGAAACCGGCAAAAATTTGACGGAGATGGGGATAATACCAATTGCGCCAACTACTTTCTAATGCCCAAGGGCGAGTTGCCCAACTGCCGCCGCGCAAAACCCGATGCTGGTTGTCGAAATAAACTTGAGAATAACCGCGATAGGGATAATATTCAAAATTGGGATAGGGAGAAAACCAAGAAGCAGTCCATTCCCAAACATTTCCCAGTAAGTCATCGCAACCGTAATGGCTTTCTCCTGCTGGATAAGCGTTTACTGGGGTGGTTTGTCCGATTCGGGTGTCGTAATTGCCGTGAGAGGAGTGGGGTGGATCTTCTCCCCAAGGATAAGTGGTTGACGTTTGAGTGAGGGGATGCCAACGGGCTGCTTTTTCCCATTCTGCTTCGGTGGGGAGGCGTTTCCCAACAAAATTGGCGTAGGCTTCTGCTTCGTACCAACTAACCCCATAGACAGGGTGATCGTCCCATTCTTTCCCTTCCGACCAGTATAGCGGCTTGGCAACGGGATTATTTTGCAACCATTGCCATCCGGCTTTTGACCACCATTGACGGGTTTGGTAGCCTCCAGCTTCGATAAACTCCCGATATTGGCCGCAAGTCACGGGATAGCGGTCAATCCAATAGCGATCTAAATGCACCCAATGCGCCGGACGAGCATTATCTTGAGGGTTGGTATCGCTACCCATGATAAATTCTCCGGCAGGAATTTCGACCATTTCTGAAACTACCTCTCCGGTTGCTGTGGAGGGGGTCACCGGATACAGAGGCAGGCTTTGCTGTTGCAGTTGTAAAATCAGGCTAATGGTTTCGCTATGCTGACATTCGTGTTGAATCAGCCACCACCAGAGACGGCTTTGTTCTTCAACTGGGGCAGTTTCTAAATACGCTAAAACTGAGGAACGAATATCGTGGAGATACTCAATAATTGTATCGATGTTGGGCAGATTTTGCCGTTGTTCTTTCGGGAGGATATCGGCGGCAAACAGCTTACGATATTGGGGATATAACGGTGGGGTTCCTTTGAGGTGTTCGAGAATCCACATGCCTTCCGTAAAGGCGATATGGCCTAAATGCCAACCCACAGGACTAAAATCGGGATGGGCTTGCGTGCAAAAGGTATTAAAATCGAGATTATCGAATAATTCGAGGGTGCGATCGCGACATTGTTCTAAGGCCTTATAAATAGCATCGCGGTGCGACTTGGTTGATGTTAACTTTTCCATCCTCTCCGACACGAATAATACTTTGTTCCGGACACTTTTTCCAGTTTCCCTCAAATAAAGGTTCTGACGCAATGATTGTTCCCCCGGGATAGTTGGCATCATCTTCCAACCAGTAAAGACTGGGGGCAGGAGAACGACTGGCAAAGCGACTCGCGACTAACTGTTGCCCATCGCTCATGACGATATTGGCGCAAAAATAGATATTTCCCTGGGCTTGGGCAATATCGGCCAGTTGGTTAAGGGCAGTTTGCACCGCTTGGGCTAATGAGAGTTTGGGTTGGGTATATAACTGATTGAGAATCAGGCCAAAAATATGTTCCGAGTCCGTGGTGCCATGGATATGTAAATACACCTCATCGCTTAAGCTCAGGCGAAGGGGTCGATATAAGGTTTGCCGAAATTTTTCGATATAGCCATTATGGGTAAATAATAAGGGATTAGGCAGGGATAATCCCTCGCTGCTAAACGGCTGACAGTTGCTGAAGTCAACCGCTAAACCGGGCGTTGCACTGCGAACATACCCTAATAGACAACCCGATTCCACATAGCGGGTAATTTGCGGTAAATTAACATCGCTCCAAATGGGCGTTGTCTGTTTATAAAGGTAGGGAAAGGTATCTTTTTGGGGATGGTACCAACCGATACCAAACCCATCCGCATTCATCAACGCCGACTCCATTTCTTGGGGTTGATAGGCTTGGACCACTAGGGAATGGGGAGGTTCACATAACAGTTGGTCTACTTGTACAGGAGAACCGAGATAACCTAGGAGACGGCACATAGATTGCGTGTTGAATTGTTAACAAGGAAAGCGTTTCAATTTTAACGTTTTTATTTGGCCCATTGAGTTTAATTTTTAACACGTCGAATGGGTAAATTCGCAGTTAGGGCTGTCATCCCTTCTTCACTTTCTAAATTAAACTCTGTACCATCGAGATCGACTTCCACATACCGTGCCACCACTTGCAAAATTTCCTGGCGCATGGTTTCTAGGGTTTCTTCACTCAACCCTGATCGATCATGAGCAATAATGAGTTTTAGCCGTTGTTTGGCTTCTTGCCCACTGGGTTGGGAAGCGTTCGGGTTAAAAATGCGTTCGAGAAGTCCCATCATTGTTATTGTTAATTGGTTGATCTATCTTATTGAGAAGGTTCAGTAAACCAGCGGCGGATACGATTGAGCAGGGTGTCTTGATTGGCCATTAAATCCACAAATCGTACCTCATCGCCGGTAATCCGTCGGGCAAGATTGTTAAAGGTTAACCCTGGCGTCGATAGTTTTTCATCTAATACTAACGGTTCGCCGCGATTGCTGGAAACAATGACCCGCTCATCATCAGGGATAATCCCAATGAGGGGAATGGCGAGAATTTCTAAAATATCTTGCACACTCATCATGTCATTGGCTTGAATCATGTCAGGTTTCACGCGGTTTACCACTAGTTTAATGTTACTGACGCTGTTGGCTTCCAGTAAACCGATCACCCGGTCTGCATCTCGCACCGCCGCCACTTCGGGGGTAGTAACAATGAGGGCTTCCGTGGCAGGCGCGATCGCGTTTTGAAAGCCCATTTCAATGCCGGCAGGACAATCAATCACCACATAATCGTAATTCGGCGCGAGGCGAGTCACAATATCTTTCATCTGTTCGCGAGTGATGGCTTCTTTGCCCCGACTTTGCGCTGCGGGCAACAATACTAAGCCGTTGTGACGTTTATCTTTGACGAGGGCTTGTTCTAAACGGCAATCCCCGTTAATCACATCAATGGCCGTATAAACCACCCGGTTTTCCAATCCTAATAAGAGATCTAAATTGCGTAGTCCAAAATCAGCATCAACTAGGGCTACTTTATTGCCTAATCGTGCTAAGGCACTACCAATATTGGCGGTGGCAGTGGTTTTGCCGACACCGCCTTTTCCCGATGTAATTACAATAATTCGAGTCATAATTCCCTAGAAACTGCTTCGTTGTTAATTGTCCATGATATTGATTAAATCGGAAACTCTTCCCAAATTTCTTGTTCACTGACAAAGCGATGGGTTTTGAGAAAGTCCAAACCGCGGGTGATGCGAATGCCGGCAGCCGCCACATAAGCAATTTCTGCTTGTTGATCGCTGGGCGGCGTGTTGGGGGCACGGGCAACCACCTCGGCAATGCGCAGTTGCGTGGGTTGCATTTGCAAGCACATAATCCGAGAGGCGCGATCGCCTTTAACTCCGGCATGAGCAATGCCTCGCAATCTTCCCCAAATGATAATATCGCCTTGGGCAATTACCGATCCGCCGGGATTCACATCTCCGCATAAAATCACTGTTCCGTCATGACGAATTTCCATGCCAGAGCGGACAGTCGTTTTTAAGTATAAAGGCTCGCGGTGCTTAAATTGATGAGTGGCAACCGGTTGATTCAGCGGCGAGAGGGGAGAGGGTTGGATGACCGAGTAACCGGCAGTGGCAGCGGCAACTGCGGTTTGGCGGCGGGTGGTTTCCACCGAAGATAAGCGTAAGTCAACTTCTGAGAGGGCTTGCGCGATCGCGCTGAGTTGCGTCATATCCAGAAGGCGATCCTGAGCTTTGAGAGCCACCAAGGTTTGGGATTCCCAAAACCGTTCACTGGCATGGAGATGATGTTTCAAATTTTGCCATAATTCGCTCCAATCATTAATGGCTTCTACCGTTGGCGGTGGCGGCAGATACAGCAATACCTGTTTTTGGTCGCGTTGCAAACGAACCGGGGATTCTTCAGCGGTATGAGCATTCTGGTTCATAAGAGATCACTCACTCCTGGTTATGAGATTCAGGGAGAGATGGGGCAGGTTCAACCAGCCAATCACCGTTATGCTATCACCTATGCCCGAGTCGGACGAATGAAAATGACTGTTCCTGGAAAGCGATTGGCAATCATGGTGACGAAATTTTGATTGAAACTCGGTTCTTGTGAAGTTTGCCGCAGCGGCGTCCATAAAACAATCACATCGCAGGCTTTTTCCTGAGCCAGTTGCAATACGCCATTTTCTCGATAGGTTGTTGTTAGGGAAACCGTTTCTACCGGAACTTCCAGTTGTTCGGTGATACGTTGCGCGATCGCTTCCAGAGAAAGGGAAGGATGGGAAGCGCGTAACTCCTCACCCATGTCACATAAAAGATAATCGGGGGTTGTTTCTTCCTTGGTGAACTGAGGAAGCAATTCCAGCAAGTGGTTGACTTGGGCTTCATGCATCGTGACTGGAATTAACCATCGCCCTGTTAGCGATAAACCTCTTTTGGCATTTTTCCCAGGTTTAATGAGAATAACATCACAAGGAGCGCGTCTGACGAGTTTTTCAGCAACCGTGCCCAATAATCCGGTTGCGAAAAGATTTTTACGTCCTTGCCATCCCATGATTAACAAGGAAATTTGCCGTTCCTGAATTATCTCTAAGATGGCGTCACTGCGATTATGGGTGGTTCTCAGTTCCGTGTGAACCGGAATTTGTTGTTGCCGGGCGATGCTTTCGGTGTGTTGCAATAGTTCTCTGCCAAAGGTGGGGTTGACCCAAACTTGATTGGGCAAGGTATTGCGGGGCACTTTGATCAGGTGTAACAATTCCAGTTCTGCTTGGCGAAATTGCGCGATCGCGCTGGCAAATTCCGTTAAATGGATGGCAGTATCAGAATTGGCAATGGGCACTAAAATCTGGCTTTTTCCCACGGCAGGAGAACGGGTTTGATAAATGGCATAAGACGGTTCCCCAATCACGCGCTGTTCCAAGGGGGGATTAAAACTGCGCGTTTCATGCAACTCTTCTACTTCGGCGCGAATAATATCGCTGCGGGTAATAATTCCTACTAAGCGCTGTCCCTTCGTCACGGGAAGATGGGATAATTGATGGCGATTCAGCAGATAGAGAACTTCCTGTAATGGTGCAGAAGGACTGACACTAATCGGGCGCGAGGTCATCATCTCTTGGAGGGTGAGAGATGGGGAGTGACCTAAAAACTTCCCTAAATCCGTTTGCGTCATCATTCCCACTAACTTTCCCTTTTCCACAACAGGAAAGCCATGATGGGAAGATTTGGAAAATGCCTGATACGTTTGATCCAGACTCAAATCAGGGGACAGGGTTTCTACCGGAGATTGCATCACTTCTGTTGCGGTGAGACGCGCTAACAGCGGATCAACCTGGTTTTCTTCCCGAAGATTAATTCCTTTTGCCGCTAATAACTGTTGATAGAGGGATCCGCGAGAAACGCTTTCTGCAACTACATAAGCTGTGGCACAACTAATCATTAACGGCAATACCAATTCAAAATGAGCTGTCAGTTCAAAGACAATTACAATCGCGGTCACAGGTACTCGCACCACACCGGTGAACACCGCGCCCATCCCGGCCAAAGCATAGGTATTTTCGCTTCCTGCCCCCAGCAAAGAGACTTCTGCGACGCCAATGAGATACCCTAATGCCGACCCTAAAACCAGTGCCGGGGAAAACAAGCCCCCTGGGGCACCGGAACCGTAAGCAATCAGGATCAGAAAAAAATAGGCAATGAGCGCGATCGCGGTCATTTCCCAGCCCCCTTGCCCCGCAATTAAAATATCTCGCAAACCGGCATTATTTCGGAAAAACGGCGGTAATGCAGCCACAATTGACCCGGAAATTAACCCGGCAACGGCGATACGCAGGGGGAGAGACCATTGCAAGGATTGATAAACGTGCAGACTAAACAGAATCCCCCGATTAAAAATGCCTCCCAGAATGCCGGCACTAATTCCTAGCAATAGAAAAAAGGGAATTTCTTGAGAGGTAAAAGTCACTTCCCAGGTATTTTGCGAGATTAATCCGGCAATATTGGCATCAGAAGACCCTAATAACCGGGAGACAACAGCCCCCGTAAATGAGGCAAGAATCGCGGTTTCCAGGGTAAAGCCGGAAATATCGCGCATTAACTCTTCCACCACAAAGACAATCCCGGCAATGGGGGTATTAAACCCCGCCGCCAACCCGGCTGCCGCCCCAGCAGCAATCATTTGACGACGGTGTTGGGGAGAGGTGGGAAGCCAAACACTTAACTGCGCCGCCAAGGCTGCCCCAATATGAACAGTTGGCCCTCGTCTTCCTAGGGTAAATCCTGCTCCCAACACCAAAATCGTTCCCAACATTTTCACCAATGCCCCCCGCACCGAAAGCGACATGGGAAGTTGGGCTAAAACCGCTTTGACTTGGGGAACTCCGCCCCCTCCTGCTTCTGGGGCAAACCATTGCAGACAAACCCCGGTTAAGCCTCCAAATAAAAAACCGATTAAGGGGAGAACTAACCAACCCTGTTCGTTAGCAAGATTCACCCGATAGCTGCCTACCCAAGCAATTCCTTCTTTTAGGGTGAGCGCAGCCAGGGCAGAGATCACCCCAATAACACAGGCTTCTAACAGCGCATAACGTTGATCGACGGGGCGTAAGCGTAAAAATTTTAACCAAGAAGAAAACATTAATAACTAATCATTAATAATTGATGATTGGGTGATACCTGCTCCGAGAAAAAACATGAAATCAGTTAGCAATGATAGCAGAGCATTCCTGATTTTTACTGACAGAAGTCAAGTAATATAAGTTGACAGATTATCCCGTACATTTTCGGTTGTATTGACTAGTAAAATTGATTATTTTTTAGTAAAAAATGAAAAATAATGAAGCCTCAGGAAACTAAACAAAAATCTATTTTATTAATAGATGATGATCCTGATAACTTTGATGTTATTGAAGTTGCTCTCATTAATCAAGGATATCAGCTCTATTATGCCGTAAATGCCTATCATGCTTGGCAACAGTTAGAGAGAGCCCCCATAGATGTCATTCTCCTGGATATAATGATGCCTGATCAAGATGGGATTAGCCTCTGTCGCGAGCTTAAAAATCATCCTCAATGGCAGCAGATTCCCATTTTAATCGTCACTGCTCTCAGTGGGAAACTCGATTTAGCCCAATCCTTACAAGCCGGGGCAGATGACTTTTTAAGCAAACCGTTTAATCATCTGGAATTGCAAGCGAGACTTCGTTCTTTAGTTCGGATTAAAGAGCAGCAAGATCAACTGCGAGCCTTATTGCAAAGTCAACAAGCGGAACTGCGTTCCCGTCAAGAAGCTGAAAACGCTTTAGCGAAAACCAATGAAGAGTTGCAAGCCGTGATTGATGCTGTTCCCGGCTTTATCTCCTGGATTGGCGATGATTTGCATTATCGCGGGGTTAATCGGCGCCTTGCTGAAGCTCTGGGCATGACTCCAGAAACATTTGTGGGGCAACCCCTGGGATTTATCGATTCGGCTCAAGAATTTGAAACCTTTATTGAGCAATTTATTCACGATTCTCATCAGGAAACCAGTCAAACCATACTAAATGTCAGGCTTTCCAATATTCTGAAAGAGTACCTAATTGTTGCTCAAAAATACCATCAGGGCAAATCAGTGGTTACCGTCGGAATTGATATTACAGAATGGAAAGACGCGGAACGGAAATTGCAAGTTACCAATACGCAACTAAAAACCCTCGTTAATACCCTAAAAGGGGGTGTGCTTCTACAAGATAAAAATTGGAATGTTATTTTGCCCAATCAAGGGTTTTGTAATATTTTTCAACTCAATCAAACGCCTCAGGCGTTAATTGGTAAAAGCAAATCAGCATTAGAACAAGAGTATCAAGATATTTTACTAAATCCTGAAGAACACTTTAATAATAATCAACAACTTTTAGAACGGCAAATTTCAGTTAATAATCAAGAGTTAAAACTCCGAGACGGTCGCACCTTAGAACAAGATTATGCACCGATTGTTCTTGATGGGACTTGTCAAGGGCATTTATGGATGTATCGCGATATTACCGAACGAAAACGCCATGAGCAAGAACTGCAAAAATCCTTACAAGAAAAAGAATTGCTCCTGAAAGAAGTGCATCATCGTGTTAAAAACAATCTGTTAGTTGTGTCCCATTTACTAGAATTGCAAGAAGATTATACGGATAATCAACAAGTTTTATCTTTATTGGATCAAAGTCGCAATCGCATCCACTCGATGGGTTTGATTCATGAAAAATTGTATCGAACAACTGGGTTAAATAACATCAATTTTGCTGAATATTTAGAAGAATTAGTCAATAGTTTATGGGAATCTTATTTAGAACAAGACACAGCCATTGAATTATCCTTAGCCTTAGAACCCGTTTGGCTGAATCTGGAAACCGCGAATCCTTGTGGGTTGATTGTGAATGAGTTAATTTCCAATGCACTCCAGCATGCCTTTCCTGATGAAACTAAAGGCAAAGTTTGGGTCAAACTATGGACGAATCCAGTAGATCAGCAAATCAACTTAAAAATTGAAGATAATGGCATTGGATTGCCTAATCAAATTGACATGAACCAATTAAAATCATTAGGACTGGAATTGATATTCACCTTAACGGAACAAATTCAGGGACAGTTATCCATCGAAAATAAACAAGGGACTAGTTTTCATCTTTGTTTTCCAGAAGTTCAGTATTGTCCACGCTATTAACAAAATAAGGAATCAAAAATCATGGATGACAGTAACGTAAAACTTCTAATTGTTGAAGATGAATTGATTATTGCGAAATCTCTCGCTCGACAGCTGGAACGGCAAAATTATGACGTAGTTGGCATTGCCTCTTGTACGGAAAAAGCCATGGAACTGGTTCGCAACAGTTCTCCTGATTTAGTGCTAATGGATATTGTTATTGCTGGCGACATGGATGGCATTGAAATGGCAAAAAAAATCCAAGAAGAGTTTGATATTCCTGTTATTTACTTAACGGCTTATAGTGATGATGAAACTTTAAAACGTGCGGAACAAAGCGGCGGCTACGGTTATATTTTAAAGCCTTATAAACAGCGGGAAGTTCATGCTGCCATTATGATGGCTCTCAATCAACATCAACAAAAAATGAATCATCAAAGTTCATGATCGCGCGATCTTTAACATAAAAAAATTCCTGACAGCTCACCATGCCAAGTGTCGAAATACAGTTATCTCAATACACTTTCCCCGCCATTCTCATTGTTGATGATGAGCCGCATAACTATGATGTCATTGAAAACTTGCTTTATCGGCAGGGTTATGAACTTTACTATGCCGGAAGTGCCAGGGTTGCTTTAGAACAACTTCAACAGATCCCATTTGATCTGATTTTAATGGATGTGATGATGCCGGAAATCGATGGGTTAACTTTGTGTCGCTTGATTAAACAAAATGAGCAATGGCAAGGGATTCCGATTTTAATGGTTACTGTGTTAAATACTACAACTGCCTTAACCCAATGTCTGGAAGCCGGAGCGGACGATTTTATCGGGAAACCCATCAATGCACCGGAATTGCGAGCGCGAGTGCAGTCGATGTTGCGCATTCGTTGTCAATATCGGCAGATTCAGCAACTGAACCAACATTTAGCGGAAAAGGTGAAAACCCGCACTCATCAGTTACAGCAAATGATTTGGTATCATCCCCTCACCGGCTTGCCGAGTCGCTTTTCTCTGTTGCAACACCTGCGAGAGGTTTTGACGGCAGGTAACCCGTTTGCCTTGCTGTATTTTGATGGTGATAATTTTTCCTCGGTCAATAGTTGTTATGGTTACGAAATCGGCGATCGCGCTCTCAATGCAATCAGCGATCGCGTTAATTTATGTTTAACTGCTGATGCCATCCTAGCGCATTTGGGAGAAGATGATTTTTGTGTTCTCCTTCCCCAAGTTGCCAACCAAGCAACAGTAGAAACCATCGTTCATCAGATTTTTGATGCCTTTAGCAGTCCGTTTTTTCTCGGTGAGCATGAAATTGATCTGTCGATTTCCATGGGCGTGGTGTATGAGACAGCAATGGAGGAAAAAGAGGCAGAAACCATTTTACGTCGTGCCGATGCTGCCCTCAACTGGGCAAAAACTGAGGGGAAGAGCAACTATCGGCAGTTTCAGCCTGAGATGCAAGCAGCGACGGTTAAAAAGTTACAACTCACAAAAGAGTTGCGTCGGGCTTTAGAAAAAGATGAGTTTGAAGTTTACTATCAGCCCATTATTGATCTCAAACGCAATCGCATCAGCGGCTTTGAAGCCCTCATCCGTTGGCACCATCCTGAACAAGGATTAGTTTCACCCGCAACCTTTATTCCTTGCTTAGAAGAAACAGGATTAATTGTGGGAGTGGGAAGACTGGTATTAGAGAAAGCCTGTCGTCAATTAACGTCTTGGCAAGCCCAAGGGTTTCCCCATTTAACCATTAGCGTTAATCTATCAGCATTGCAATTGCGTCATGAGAGTATCGTGAGTGAAATTCGTTCGGTTTTAGAGGCAAGTGGATTGTCCCCTGCCCAATTAAAATTAGAATTGACGGAAAGTTTAATTATTGATCAGCCTGAAGAAACCATCGAACTGATTAACAAGTTGCGACAATGGGGAATTCAATTTAGCCTTGATGATTTTGGTACCGGCTATTCTTCTTTAAGTTATTTGCAACAGTTTCCCGTGGATAATCTCAAAATTGATCGAGCCTTTGTCAATCTTTTGGAAAGCAGTCAGCAAAAGCTAGAAATTATTCGCGCGATTGTGAATCTCGGTCAAGCTTTGGGCATGAGTATTACTGTGGAAGGCATTGAAACAGCTTCCCAATTAAAACAGCTGCAACAACTGGATTGCAAATATGGTCAAGGGTATCACTTTGCGAAACCCATGAATGTTCAAGAGGCATCAACCTACTTATTTTCGGCAACTCCACCTTCCCTAATGGGTAACTGATAAGCCATCCACTGCAACAGAAGGCGTTTCATACGAGCCATTGATTTGGGAATCTCCGCCCAGGGCAATTAGGTGATTGAGAGCCGTGTAAATATTGCCTGCTACCATGGTATCTTTTACCCGACCTGCAATTTGTCCGTTTTTCACCCGATAACCGAGTTCAATGTTGGCGGAAAAGTCGCCAGAAAGATCAGCATCTCCCCCTAACAGTTGATCAATGACTAAGCCTTCATCCAGTTGCGCGATTAAATTTTCTAATTCTCCTTTGCCGGGGGTGACCATTAAATTCACTAAGCCGGGGGTGGGATAACCGCCTAAACTAGGACGAAATCCGTTGCCGGTGCTGCCGTTTCCGAACAAGCGTCCGATCGCGCGATCGCAATAAAATTGTTCAACGCGTCCTTGATTGATTAAGGTAAACCTCTGGGTAGGCGTTCCTTCCTCGTCAAAGGGACAACGTTCCGGGTTGCGGGTGGGATCTTGAAACAGCGTAATCTGGTCAGACAGCACGTTTTCTCCCAGAGAGTTACTCCAGGGGGAAGATCCTTCCCAGACTCGTTTGCCATTGAGGGCAGCAATGACGGTATCCCAAAATAACGGGGCCGATTTCGGCGTAAAAATTACTGGAACGCGCCCTGTTGGCGGGGAAACGGTTTCCTTGGCCCAAGACAGTCCTTGACAAATTCGCTGTTTTGTGGTATGCAAATCAAGTGAATCGACACCTTCCACCCCGTCACCAATTTCTAAAAAATCTTCCCCGCGAATCCATTCCACTTCAAAAAATGCGCTCAGACTGAGGTCAGTATATTGACAGTCGGTTCCTTGGCTATTGAGCAGTCTGGTCGTATGCTCTTCACAGTCGAGTTCCCCGCGACACAAGATGTCCGGATAGTTTTCCCTCAGTTGCGCGATCGCGCTGTTGCCGGTTTCAATCAGTTGTTCTCGGGAAACAGCATTGCCCTGGGTAGGATACACCTGTTGATGGTTGGCCGTCAGTTCAATGGTTTCTGGGGGATTGAATTGACATAAGGAGAGAGCGCGTTTCACAAAGGCTTCCGGTTCCACTTCCCCGTGGGCAACGGTGACGCCAGGGGCTTGATTTTGCCAGACGCGCAAGGCAATCCCTTCTGATTCCGTTGTTTCTAGTTGTTTCAGGCGATTGGCCTCAAAAAACACCGGGCGCGATCGCGAAATCACTTGATAAACTTCCGCTTCTTCTGCCCCGGCTTGCTTCGCTTTGTCAAGAATTTCTTCTGGATTAATCATGCTAGTAACCAAAAGCCGGCAAATGACTCAGAATTAGGGTTCTGTTGAATGGCTAAAAAGTGAACCCCTTCTGCTTTTTGCTTAGCCTGTTGAAACCCTTTTGCCTCTTCTAGGGTATCAGGATTGGTAATATCGGCCAAAATCCAACATTCACTGGTTCCAGTTTGCAAAATTAAGCGGGGCATGCTGCCTTGTTGCAGTTGAATTTGCGACAGTTCCATTCCCGACATCCAACCCGCAAACGGCATGGCACGGGGAGAGAAAATAATCAACCCTGGAATTTTTGTTTCTGGGGCTAACTCAAACAAGGATAAGGGGAAACCTTCCCCAAAACTAATATCCCACTCTTCCATCTCTTGAAATTCTTTCGCTTCTAGGGTGACAAATGCCCATTTATCATCCTTATCCCCGCGAATCGCATCAGGAAGAATGGCCGCATTTTCTGCCGGATATTGCACGGAAACATTGCTCACTGCCGTTTCATCATATCCTTCCTGTTGCGGATAGACTTCATCTAAGCGCTGTTGAATCAACTTTTGCAACGCATAAGTCCGACGGCTGGGAAGCGCTGTAATCCCCAAATCATCGCAGGCTTTGGAGATCATATTATTCATTTGCCGACGAAAGAAGCGGATTTTCTTGGGAGATGTTCCTGCTTCCTCAATCGCTTCATTTAGCGCATCCTTCAGGAAGATTGAATTGACATTTTTTGCCGAACAAAACTTGTTATAGCGAAATAGTTGATCTTGTGTCGTTTTGACATCTAAGGGGCTTTCGCAAATTAAGACTTCCCAAAGCTTTTTATTATCTTCATCTCGAATTGGACGAGAGTAAAAATCAAGTTCCCAAATCGTTTCCATAAGTTTTATCAGCTATTATCATTAACCCCTGTTAGCTACAGTAGCAATTTTTGCATGGATTTTGAAGCAATCGCTTAATCAGGGGCGCGTCCCACTTTTCTAAGCTCTTTGAAAGGATTTACCCAGATTGCCGATCCATTTTATACAACGGGGATAAGAGGAAATCAACAAGAAAACCATTGTGAGGAGAATTTGTTGGAAAAGCAAATCGCTTAAGCCTCTGTTGTTGATTCGCGTTTCCCTGAATCTGATCGCGCTGAAGCCGGACAATTATTAGCAGAACAACTCAAACCTACCTGCGCGGCGGCCTGCCAGTGGCGTTTGAAGTCGCTCAAGCCCTTAATGCCCCGTTGGATGTCTGTTTAGTGCGCAAACTCGGTGTCCCAGGACATAAAGAACTTGCGATGGGCGCGATCGCTGACCATGATGTAATGGTACTGAACTCAGAAACCGTGCAATTATTGGGCATTTCTCAAAGTGCCATTGAACGGGAGGCCGCGTCGGAACGTGTGGAATTAGAGCGGCGCGATCGCGCTTATCGAGGAGATCGCCCAGCTCCCAGTTTAAAAAATCGCACTATCATTCTCATTGATGACGGCGTTGCCACCGGATCAACCTTGAATGCGGCTTTATCCGTTATTAAACAACAGCAACCCCCCTGAAAAAGGGGGGAATCGAACTTAACTTAATAAGGCAAGGGCCCGTTGTACAAAGTTTTCGGCGGTTAACCCATTAATGGCCATGACCGCATTGGCACTGGCTGCGGTTTCCCCGCGTTTCCAACTGAAGGTATCCCGAGGACAAGTGCTGCGTAACATAATCGGCTCTAACATGCCGCTAGCAGCGCCGCTAATGCCAATTAAAGCGTCACCGTGGAACAAGTTGTTGAACTCAGCATCATCAATAAAGCCGCCATCTGCTTCGGCACAACTTTCCCAAGCGGTATCGGTGGGGCGATAAAGCCGACGCGGGCTGATCACAGAAACAACTTTGGAACCAATGCCTTGGTCTTTTAATTGTTGTGCTGCTTCTAAGGCCGGAATTAACGTCATATCGCCAATAACGGCAAGGATGACCGTTTTCTCGCCTGGGGTTTCTTGTAAGACAAAGGCGCCTTTTTCTAGAGCTTCTTCCGTTTGTTGGAAGGTGCTGCGAACCGGTAAACCAGACTTGGAAGCGGTAATAGTAATCCCTTTATTGTTGGTGCCTAAAGCCCACTCGTAACACACTTGAATGCTATTGGCATCGCAGGGAAACAGCGGGAAAACATTGCCATTGCGCATCATGGCCGCAAAATAGTTTTCCACTTCCGGACGTTGGTGCGTCCAGCCATTACGCCCTTGTTCCAGCGCCCCTGCCGTAAACAGAGTAATCGTAGAAGGCGTGGGACGACGTAATTCCGCCATGGCTTGGGTTACGGTCTGCCAAATGGGAAGGCCATTAATGGCAAACGACTCATAAGAACACCAAACCGATCGCGCCCCCATTAGGGAACTGGCTGCCGCTAAGCCGGCACAAGCATCTTCGCTGAGGGGTTCATACACTTGTCCTTGCGGTTGTTGGGAATAGGTTTCATCGGTAGTGGGGTGAATAATTTTCAAGGCTTGATTGACATTATTGATTCCCGACGCCGCATTTCCATCGGAATTGGAAATAATGAAGTTGGGATCTTGTTGCCCCACATGAGCAATTAATTCGCCCATGGCAGTGGTGGCCACTTTTTTCTCTTCGCCCACGGGGTATTCTTGTTTGGGTAAGGTTCCAATTTCAGGTAAGGGCAACGCTTTTTCCGTGACAACGGTTTGGGAAGCAGGGCCGCCGCCAGCCCGCGTGAAGTTCGTACGCACCACTTCCCAGGCTTGAGCCGGTAACGCCCTTTCTTTCAGGGCATTGACAATGTAGTCTTTCTCGACGGTATCTCCGGGATACAAGTTATGGGATTTTGCGCCGCGTTTATGGACGCCAGTGCCTTTGAGTTGTTTAATAATCAGAACCGTTAATTTGCCATTCAGTGCTGAGGCGGCGGCTTTTTCCGTGTTTTCTAAAACCGCTTGGGTAAAGGCAAGGCGTTGTTGCCAGGAGAAGAGACTGCTATCGACATAGTCGCCAGCTTGCTTGGCATCGTCATAGTCTTTGGCATCCACTAAGAAGACTTCTTGGAAGTCATTGCCGGTAAAGTAGCGAATCATTTCCTCGTTGGTTTTGGTGGAAATCATGCTGTGATGTTCCTGGGAGTGACCATTCCAGACGAGGATGGGCAGGAAATTCGTGACATTGGGAAAAGCAGTATGGAAGTGGCTGATGCTGGAGGTGACATAGGGTTCACCGATGCCGCCATCGCCAATGGTTACCGGGAACAGCGTGCCCGGATTCAGTTTGGCCGCTGCCATGGCAAAATGTTGGCCTTGCCCTAGGGGACCTGCGGGATTCAGGAGTCCTGGAATTTGGCCGGAGAGATGCCCTAACAAGCCATCTGTTTCCCGGAATCGATCGCGCAATTGTTGTACGGTTTCGATTCCCATATCCTCTAAAGAGCGATCCAAAAAGACATTGCTATAAAACCCTGGGGCATGATGGCCCACTTCGGTAACAATGTTTTTATAGCCCAGCATCATTAAGGCGGCAATCTCTTCCGCAATGCTGGCAAAGCCGCCAGGGTGTCCGGAAGATTTGGAGGCGGTAATTTGTAAGGTTAGGTAACGCAACGCCTCTGCTGCCACCAGGGTTTGATAAACGGCCTTAGAATCACTCGGGGAAGCAATGCGGGTTTTGCCTTGCGCGATCGCGGCGTCTCTGCCATAGGTTTCAAAATCAGGGAGTTCATTTGCAAAATATTGAATGCCTTGACAAAATGCTGGAGTTGTGCTAGCAACTGTCATTATAATTAAATCCTTTCTCGTCTCGTCAGCACGATTGTTTAAGTCGATCTTACAGTCTTGCGGCCCCAAACTAAGTGATCATTTAGCAACGAAATCTTGTATTGGTAAGATAGAGTTTTTTCTATTAATCAAAATTTCTTACCTGAAGAAAGTTGATGGTTCAACGGGGAAAAATGTGCGATAATAAAAACAATAACCGCTTCAGCTGTGGTGCCGTTTAAGTACCTGACCGCAAACATCTAACCTGCCTCAAAATAATTGTGAATGCAAAGCGCGATCGTCCCCAATCTCAGCGCAAGCGGATTAGGTTTTGTTGACATCACTATTGTAGCCAGAGTCAACAGAACCGAGAGATTCACCGGATTTTAGATCGAAACCGTTGACCGCAAATCGCAGTGTTATTGCCCAGGCTTTGACTGCCATTGAATTGAAAGCAACTGCTGACGGTATTGATAATACCCGTGGCCAGATTCATACCAATGAAGGCGGAGACACAATTGAGGCAACAACCGAAGGTTCTATGGTTGCCATCGCTAGAGCAATCGCAGATGTCTCAGCTATCGTTCCAGGAATTGCCGACGCCCCTGTTGCTGAAAACCTAACGGCTTTTGCTGGAGCAATTGCTCAAAGTTTAATCCAGGCAGAGATTGCAGCTAAAGGGATCAACAATCAAGAAGGGATAATAACTACCGGTACGGGCAACGATGTAATTACTGCCAACGTTGCTTCTAATATCGCGACTTTTTCCCAAACTGCTGCTTTTGTTCTCAGCCTTGCCTTGCCGGAAAATGAAGTTTTAGCTCAGGCAATTGCTGAGGTGGAGGCGGATGCTATTGCGGAAGCTTCCGATGAGGCGATAGCAATTGACAACACCAGAGGCATGATTCATATGGCTCAAGGAAGGGACGCCATACAAGCGATTGCAGAAGCTTCTAATAGGGCCATAGCAATTGATAACTCTCACGGTCTGATTTGGATGGGAAGCGGTAGGGACCATATTCTTGCCAAAGCAATAGGAAGTGACGCTTACGGCATTTATGGCGGCGATATTGTTACCGGCTCCGGAGCTGATACAGTCATTGCTTCCAGTTTTGGCGACGGGGTTAACATTAATCTCGGACGAGGAAATGACTTTATTGAAGGGTTCGGCGATGCTGTTCTCAATGGCGGTAAAGGGTTCGATACACTGAGTTTTGGCACTTACCACAAAAGCAACTTTCAGATCAGTTTAGGGACGAGTCAGGATGACCTTTTGTTTGAGTTAGATGGGATTGCGATGGAAACTAGCGGATTTGAGAATTACATGTTTGCCGACGGAAATTATCATCATGATCTGCTACTCGCTTAACCCTGCTTCGCTTTCCGCAACGATTGAATGGTGGTAATGGTGTGTTCAATCGCTTGATCCATATCTTCACGGCTGGTAAATCTGCCCATCCCCAAACGAATGGAAGCCTTAGCCAGCGATTTGCCTCTTCCTAGTGCCGTGATGACATGAGACGGTTCTGTGGATTGGGAAGAACAGGCGGAACCGGAAGAAACCGCGATGACAGGCTGCAAGCCTAAAATTAAAGCCGTGCCATCTACTCCCGCGACACTCACGTTTAAATTTCCCGCAAGCCGTTGTGTCGGGTGCCCATTCAAATAAACGCCTTCCAGTTGCGACAATGCCTCCCAAGCGCGATCGCGCAGTTTTGCCAACCGTTCTCCTTCTGCTTCCATTTCCGCTAATCCCAGTTCCACCGCTTTACCAAAACCGACAATTTGTGGCGGATATAGCGTTCCGGAACGAAGATCCCGTTCTTGACCGCCGCCTTGAATTTGTGAGGCCAGCCGAACTCTGGGGTTGCGACGACGGACATATAATCCCCCAATGCCCTTTGGTCCATACACTTTATGGGCCGTTAACGACATTAAATCAATGTTCATTGTTTCCACATCCAGGGGAATTTTGCCAATGGCTTGGGCGGCATCGGTATGAAAAAACACGTTGTTTTCCCGACAAATCCGACCGATTTCTGCTAATGGCTGTAACACCCCAATTTCATTATTCGCTGCCATTACCGAAACTAAAATGGTATCGGAACGAATGCTGTTCGCTAAACGATCTAAATCGATTAGCCCATCTTCTTCCACCGGCAACCAGGTAATTTCAAACCCCAAACTTTCCAGATACTGACAGGGATCAATCACCGCCCGATGTTCGGTGGCAACGGTAATGATATGTTGTCCGTGAGTAAAATAAGCTTCCGCAACCCCTTTAATCGCTAAATTATTGGCTTCTGTTGCCCCACTGGTAAAGACGATTTCTTCGGGGGAAGCATTAATGGCTTGCGCAATGGTTTCTCTGGCTTGTTTAACGCCGGCTTCCGCTTCCCAACCATAGGCATGAGATGTACTGGAAGGGTTGCCAAAATGTTCTGTAAAATAAGGCAACATGGCATCTAAAACCCGTTGATCCATCGGGGTGGTTGAGTGACAGTCTAGATAAATGGGGCGTTGCATAGCGAATCTGATTGTTTCTGTCAGTGCAGTGTTGCTTGTTTGCCTATTATTGCTTAAGTTCGGTTGCGCAGTCATCCCAGTTCAGCCAGAGATCTCTTTTCCAAACTGGTTTAGGAAGCAGAAGCTTCCGAAGCAAATCGGAAAATCGAGATTTCAAACGGTTGCAGCAACTTCGGCAAGGGAATAATCTCTCCTACAGATAAGTTGGTTGACAGTAACACTTGCCAATATTGCTTGGGAATCGCGCGATCGAGGTCAAAATTCTTTTCATAAGAAAAATTAATAACCACTAATACTGTTTCCTGTTCTGTTTCTCGTAAATAGGCTAAATGTTCATAAGGATAATAAATTAACGGTTTCCAACTTCCGTTTTGTAAGGCTTCACTATTTTTGCGGAGTTGAATTAATTCCCGATAGAAATTCAGGATGGAATCTTGTTCCGATAATTCTGTCTCCACATTGACGTATTCATAATTGTCATGAACCGGCAACCAGGGAGTAACATCTTTACCGAAACTAAACCCAGCTTGCGGCGACCAGTCCCATTGCATGGGAGTACGAGTGCCATCTCGCGACGGTAAACATTCCTCATCCAAACAACTAATGGCTACCTGATCTCGCAGTTGTTCCAAGGGAATATTTTCATGATTGACCATCCCCAATTCTTCCCCATAATATAAAATCGGGGTGCCGCGAACGGTTAATAAAATGGTAGCAGACGCTTTCGCGATCGCGAAGGTATCAAAACATAAACTGCATTCCGACCAACGGGACAAATGTCGGGGAAGATCATGATTATCCAAAAAGTAAACGGGCCAACCGCCTTGCGGGGTTAATAATTCTTTTTTCTCGACTTCTCGTTGTAAATATCCCGGATACCAAGGACTCAAAGCAAATTCAAACGTAAAGGGAAGATGCAATTCATCATTATTAACGCCATGAAACACAAGGGAATCATAGAGGCGATTATCAATGAATGTTTCTCCTAACAATACTCGGTTATCATACTCCTCAATCACACGTCTAATTTCGCGAATGATTTCATGATTTTCCGGCAAGTTTTTATCATAAATATGATATTGATCTTTATATTTGTCCTCGCGACCTTCAAATTTAACCGGATTATCTCGAAAGTATTTATCTTGGCTATAAACACTGGACGCATCAAGGCGAAATCCATCAACGCCTAGATCTAACCAATAGCGAATGACATCATAAATTGCCGCTCTGACTTCTGGATTGTGCCAATTTAAATCTGGTTGATTGGGGTTAAACGCATGATAATAATATTGCTGTCTTTTATCATCATAAGTCCAACCCGTTCCCCCGAAATAAGATAGCCAATTATTGGGAACGCCGCCATCAGAGGCTGGATCATGCCATAAATACCAATCGCTTTTAGGATTATAACGGCTCGATCGCGATTCTAAAAACCAAGGATGTTGACTGGAGGTATGATTAATGACTAAATCAAGAATGATTTTAATGTTGCGTTGATGGGCTTGGTCTAATAAGAGTTTAAAGTCATCTAGCGTACCAAAGGTATTGCAAATATCATAATAATCACTTACATCATAGCCATTATCAAACATCGGGGATTGATTAATCGGAGATAACCAAATGGCATCAATTCCTAAAGACGTTTCACTATTAGCTTTGCCATCATTGAGATAATCAAGCCGTTGAATAATTCCTTGTAAATCCCCAATTCCATCTCCATTTGCATCGGCAAAGGTTAAAGGATAAATTTGATAAATGACACTATTTTTCCACCACTCTTCTTCTCGAATAAACATATTTTATAATAACTCTTTATGCAAACAAAAGGAACGAAAATTATATTTTTAAGATGTCATAAGTTTGACAAAAATAATCTGAGTTTACCTTGAACATGCTTTTGTCTTTTTGATTGACTTGATTGTGCCATTTCTTATTAATTACATGATTTAGTCATTGATACTGGAATCCGCTTTCAACGCTGTGTCCATCTTTCAATTTTATAATTCAGCAGGAGCAATGACATCAAACCTTACTCAGTTTGTTTGCAATTTCCATTCCTTGGTTGATCAATACGAATCCTTTTTTTTAAGAAAGAGATTAATTTTGATTGATA
>JBDGQV010000197.1:0-5609 GCA_042218725.1 Halothece sp.
GTTCCGCCCGTTGAGATTCCTGTTCCGCCCGTTGAAATGCCTGTTGGCGCTCCTGTTCCAACTCTAGCGAAGAGAGAAATTTTCTTCCATCAGGACGATAAATTTCTAGCGTTTCTGAGGTTACCGTAAACTGAATCCCTAAACGGGGACTAATCCAGCCATTGATTTCTTCGATTAATTGCAAACTGCCATCAAGCCGTTGCAGTCCTTCTAATTCATTACTATCTGGATCATAAATGTAATATTCCTCGACCCCATAGCGCTCATAGAATTGTAGTTTGCGAGTCATTTCTTTGACTCGGTTTCCCGGAGAGAGAATCTCAAATACCACTTGCGGCGGAATATTATCTTCTTCCCATTGCCGATAAGATCCCCGGTCCCCTTTTGGCCGCCCAAACACTGCCATAGCATCTGGGGCAATCCG
Organism: Halothece sp.; assembly: GCA_042218725.1. GTDB lineage: Bacteria > Cyanobacteriota > Cyanobacteriia > Cyanobacteriales > Rubidibacteraceae > Halothece. Next base: position 425 of record JBDGQV010000197.1, read on the forward strand.
GATTTCAGGATGACCCTCCACTGGATACCACAACAAATCCCCAGCTATAAACACATTGGGATCATCAGCAAATAGCAGTTCCAAGTTTTCTTTGATTAAAACAATCCAGCGAAACTGTTTGGTATTATCGGCCATCGGCTGACCATCACTGTCAGGGTAAATAATTTGTTGGTTAAGGGAAACACTCATGGGTTTAGCGAGACTAACAGCAATATCTTTAATTTTAAGCTGTTTCCTTTTTCCTTGATCCGAGACAGTTGGGTTGCAAGAGCGCGATCGCGCTTCTCCTATAATGGTTTAAACTGGTTTTGTATCCATTCCCACTCTTGAGTTAATCCTTGTTCTAAGCCCACTTGAGGAGAATACTGCAAAATTCGATTCGCCTTTGAGATTTCAGCAGACGTATCTCGGGCATCGCCAGTTGCTCTTTCGTGATAGCTGCGCTGAATCTTGGTTCCGACAATGGCTTCCATTTTCTCCAAAACTTGATTGAGAGACACTCGACTGCCGCCGCCAACATTAAACACTTCTCCCACGGCACCTGAAACCTCTGCTGCGGATAAATTCGCTGCTACCGCATCGCTGATAAAGGTAAAATCGCGAGTTTGTTCGCCATCCCCAAAAATGGAAATAGGTTGTTCATTGACAACCGCTCGGAGAAACTTATGAAACGCCATATCCGGTCGTTGTCGCGGACCATATACTGTAAAATACCGTAAAGCCGTTGCTGGCACGCCAAAATTTTGATGATATTGCCAACATAATTGTTCTGCAGCTAACTTGGTAATGCCATAAGGAGATACCGGTTGCGGACAAGTAGTTTCGGGCGTGGGCAGTCTTTCTGCATTCCCATAGATAGAAGAACTAGAGGCATAAACGAAGCGTTGCAACTCTTTGGCTTCCTTGGCGGCTTCTAAAATGACCTGAGTGGCATTAAGATTCCGCTCTGTATAAAAATGAAACTGTTGACCCCAACTGGCTCTGACTCCGGCTTGCGCGGCTTGATGAAAAACCGCTTGAGTTTCCTTGAGCAACTGAGTCCAATCTAAGTTCAAAATATTGTCTTCAATTAACTGGAATTGAGGATGATTTAGACTCTGAGCGAGATTTTGGCGTTTCAAATGGGGGTCGTAATAATCATTAAATTCATCGATGCCAACTACATTTTCTCCACGGGCTAATAATGCCTCAACCAGATGAGAACCAATAAACCCAGCGGCGCCTGTAACAAGATACTTTGCCATACCGCAAGAATAAATCAATAACCGGTGATCTCTAGAAGGAATTAACTTCTAGTTTAATGCAAACCCGATCAATCGTCGTCAATGTACACCTAACATTTCCTTAAATTCTTCCTCATTAATTTGAGTAACATTGAGGCTTTCCGCTTTCTTTTGCTTAGAACCGCCCTTATCGCCAATTAAGAGATAATCAGTTTTGGAACTGACGGAAGCGGTGACTTTGCCGCCAGCTTGTTCAATCAGTCTTTGCGCTTCATTTCGACTGAAACTCTCTAATTTTCCCGTTAACACAAACTTTTTGCCATCAAAAGGCTTTCCGACTGGTTCTTGGGAGGTTTCCGAGGAAGAGGTCTCTGTTGCTGTTTCCTGTTGAAAATTCAGTCCGGCGCTTTGTAATTGTTGAACGAGGGTTTGGTTCGCTTCGATTCTAAACCATTGATACACCGATCGCGCGATTTCTTCACCAATGCCTTCGACCGCTTGCAACTCTTCCACCCTAGCATTGCCTAATTGTTCTACAGTGGGGAAACTGTCTGCTAAGGCTTCTGCGTTGACTTTGCCCACATAGCGAATGCCTAACCCGTAGAGTACTCGCGGCCACGGTTGTTCCTTCGACTGCGCGATCGCGTTCACTAGAGTGCTGGCAAGAGTTTCTCCCACCCTGTCTAATTGGGTTAACTGTTCTACGGTTAAATCATACAAATCAGCCACTGATTGCACCAACTGATTGCTGACGAGGCTTTCCACCATCTTCTCCCCTAAACCGTTAATATCCATAGCATCCCGCGACGCCCAATGGACTAAACTGCCGCGTAAAATGGCTGGACAAGACACATTCACACAGCGCGTTACCGCTTCCCCTTGCGGGCGTACTAACCGGGAACCGCATTCCGGGCATTGTTGGGGCATGGTAAACGCTTTGGCCGATTTCGGGCGCAACTCGGGCAACACCCGGACAATTTCAGGAATAATATCTCCTGCTTTGCGCACTACCACTGTATCCCCAATTTTGACCCCTAACTGGGCAATAAAATCAGTGTTGTGAAGGGTGGCTTTTTGTACCGTGGTTCCGGCGAGAGACACCGGTTCCAGATGGGCTAAGGGCGTCACCGCGCCGGTGCGTCCCACATTGACGGTAATATTTTTTAACTTGGTGGGAACTTCTTCTGCGGGAAACTTGATCGCGATCGCCCAACGGGGGAATTTTTGGGTAAATCCCAGTTTTTCTTGCAAGGCATAGGAATTAATTTTCACCACAACCCCATCGGTGTCATAGGGAAGTTGCCCCCGTTTTTGTTCCCATTTTTGATAAAAGTCCCCCACTTCCTTGAGAGAGTTACAGACTTGGCGATTGGGATTCACTTTAAATCCCATTTCTTCTAAAATCGTTAATGATTCTGCCTGAGTTGTGGGATTCAACTCACTGTTGTCATCGACGATATAAACGGTATAAGCGAAAAAATCCAACTGACGCTTGGCGACAATTTTCGAATCGAACTGTCGCAGCGTTCCGGAAGTGGCATTGCGGGGATTGGCAAACGTTGCCTCCCCATTGTCAGCACGGGCTTGATTGATTTTTTCAAAGGTTTTGCGCGGTAAAAACGCCTCTCCTCGGACTTCTACCCGTGCCGGCGGATTGTCCAACCCTAACCGTAAGGGAATCGTGCGAATCGTGCGCACATTTTGGGTAATATCTTCTCCGGTTTCGCCATCGCCTCGGGTTACCCCTCGCACTAAGATCCCGTTTTCGTAGGTTAATGCCAAGGCATTGCCATCGATTTTCAACTCACAAACATATTCAACGGTTTGTTCCTCAGCAATTTGACCTTGCCAACGCCCTACCCATTGCGCCAACTCTCCTAAATCAAAGGCATTTTCTAAACTATAAAGGGGAATATTATGTTTAACCGAGTCGAATCCTTCAGCAACCCCTCCTCCGAGACGTTGGGTGGGGCTATCTGGGGTGATTAATTCTGGGTATTGTTCTTCTAACGCCTGCAACTGCCGATAAAGACGATCATACACTTCGTCTTCCATAATGGGATTGTCCTGCAAATAGTAAGCATAGTTAGCCCGTTGCAGTTGTCGGCGGAGTTGGTTAATCCATTCTTCTGTCGTCTTCACGGTTAATTATGGCGGCGTCGTTACAGGTGATTTTTCTTAGCTTAAAAGTTTGGAGCGTCAAGCAGGATTGGCAATTTCTTAACTTGTCAATATAGCATATCCTGCTGTCTAAATTCTCAATTATTACACATCAATGACCCCATTGAAAAATGGTTTTAACGAGCGAACAAATTAAAGCAAAAGCAAAATCCATTGGGTTTCATCTTGTTGGGATTGCCTCAGCCCAAAATGATGAACAAATCCAAGCGCAAACTCGTCTCCAAAACTGGTTGGCCTCAGGATATCATGCTGACATGAACTGGATGAACAATCCCAAACGGTTTGATTTGCAAAAATGTCTTCCGGGGGTGCAATCGGTAATTGCGGTTGCGCTTAATTATTATACGCCTCATGAACAACCGGATAATGCCGAACAAGGAAAAGTATCCCGTTATGCCTGGGGAAGAGACTACCATAAAGTAATGCAGAAAAAACTCAAAGCCCTCGCTCGTTGGTTGCAAGAACAAGACCCTAATATCCAAGCGCGATATTATTCTGACACAGGGCCGGTACAAGATAAATTTTGGGCGCAACAAGCTGGATTAGGGTGGATTGCGAAAAATAGCAATGTCATTACTCGCGACTATGGCAGTTGGGTCTTTTTAGGGGAAGTATTAACCACCTTAGACTTACCGCCAGATCAGCCCCATACTGAACATTGCGGCAGTTGTACCCGTTGTTTGGATGCTTGTCCGACTGATGCTTTTCCCCAACCGTTTGTGGTGGATGCCAATCGTTGCATTGCTTACCATACCATTGAAAATCGTTCCGAGTCTTTACCCGAAGACATTGATCTCCATGGTTGGGTTGCTGGATGCGATATTTGTCAAGATGTTTGTCCTTGGAATCAACGATTTGCACAAGAAACAGACTGTGATGATTTTCAACCGCGTCCTGAAAATATTGCGCCAAACTTAATAGAATTAGCTCATCTTTCTCAGGAATCTTGGGAAGAAAAAACGCGGGGATCAGCCCTGCGACGGATTAAGCCTGCTATGTGGCGAAGAAATGCCCGTGCTAATCTAGAAACAAATGGGAATAAAAATTCCTCTGACCAATAATTAGAAATGGATACAAAACTTATTATTTTTGATTTTGATGGCACGATCGCGGATACGCAAGAAGCGGTGATTTCTATTACTAACCGTTTAGCCCCTGAATTTGGTTTTTCTCCTTTAAATGAGGAAGATATTGCCCATTATCGACATTTAAGAGCAAGAGAAATTATTCGACAATCTCGTGTTTTTTGGTGGCAAATTCCTTTTTTAATGAAACGGGTTAAGGAAGAATTGAAGAAAGAAATTTTAACCATTCAACCGATTGCTGGCATGGAAACGGCTTTAGAACAATTAAAACAACAAAATTTCCAGTTAGGAATTATTACCTCTAATTCTCAGGAAAATGCGACGCAATTTTTGCGACAACATGGATTGCTCCATTGCTTTAATTTTGTTGAGAGCAGTTTCTATTTATTTGGGAAAGATAAGATCATTAAACGCTTGTTGCGACAAAAAAAGATTTCTCCCGAAGCAACAACTTATGTGGGAGATGAAACCCGTGATATTGAAGCAGCACGAAAAAGCGGGGTCAAAGTTGTGGCAGTGGGTTGGGGATTTAATGCCGCGACGGCGTTGGCAAACTGTCAACCTGATGCTTTAATTTTTCATCCCAGTGAACTGGTTTGTTGTCTAGTTTCTCAAATTCCTCAATATTAAAAACTGTTCAAATGAAGCCGACTTTTTCATTTCCCAAAACGCGATTATCGCGCGATGAAGAATTAG
>JBDGQV010000198.1:0-2182 GCA_042218725.1 Halothece sp.
CCGCGCGATCGCATTCAGAAGCTACAGAATCAGCAGTTGCAGTGGAATCCTAATTCTTTTTGGTATTGGAACGATAATTTATTCAGCTTTTTACATAAGTAGCTCCTTGCTTGATAATTGGTAAAAGCTCTGTAATACTTATTCATCGACACTTTTGAGCTATTAACTAAGTATGGCAAGTTGGACAGAAATATTAAACGATATCCCTGAGGGCATATCTGAAGCAGATTTGGAAGACCGTTTTGTTGGAGAATTTTTACGTAGAGGATTAGGCTTTACAACAGCCCAAGTAGCTAAAAATAACCAGTTTTCGAGTAGCAATACCGATCAAACTGTTATTCCGGATTATGCTTGCTATGACCGAGATGAATCATCATCTGATCCTGTTTTGGTAGTTGAAGATAAAGCCGCTAGACCAGAACTAATGTCTAATGCGATCGAAGAATTACAAGAACAGATGGTGATCTCAAAAGCTGAATTTGGTTTAGCAACTAACGGATTACGAATGGAATTATGGCAGAGACATGGAAATGTTTGTGTCCCTCGTAGTAAATTTGAGTTATTACCGGAAACAATAGAATCAGCCATTGAAGAAATAAAAAACCATCTGCAATCTCCCAGAAAAACGTTAACAATGATGTTCTGGGTTAAGAAGGGTGGAGTAGGTAAAACGACAATAACTGCCAATATAGGAGCGGCATTGGCGAGAAATGGAGCAAAAGTTTTACTAGTAAATTTTGATCTACAGGGAAACTTAAATCGGCTTATGGGATTTCCTAAAATGACTGAATATAATCCTCCTGTTACTATTAATGATGCTCTTGAAGATGCTGAAACTGGGATAGGTGAAATTCAACTTGACAGTTTAATTAGAACGCAGCAATTTCGTATAAGACCTGGTCTCCTCCGGTCGTATCAAACTTTTGAAATAGATATCATACCCGGTGATCGTTCAATGCAGCAAGTTGAAAGAGGAAGAGAAAGAACAGATGATAGATCTTTAAAGCTTCTCTTGGACCGAGTATATAATAGATATGATTATGTCTTGATAGATGCTCCCCCACAATGGGAAAAGATAGCTATAAAAGCTGCTTATGCTTCAGATATTGCTATTCCAATTGTTGATAACGATGGCTTCGGTATTGATGCATTAATCGATACTCAGACACAATATATGACTTTTGGAGAGTTTGAGCATCTTGACAGTTTTCCGCCAAAAATTCAAGGTTGTGTATTAAACTGTCGCTTAACAGGACAAACTGGAGAAAATTCAGTAAAAAATATTAGAGAAAGAGTTCAAAATTTAGGTTTTCAATGGAGAGATTGGGTTATAAAAAATTATGCAGATACAGCCTATTCAGTAAATAAAGGAATGCCGGTTGTTTTTAGCAAACCTAATAGTAAAGCGGCTCAGGACTTTCTAAAACTAGCTAATTCGATGTTTTAATAAGTAGGAGTAAACTAATATATGGCAAGTGTCAATATTGGAGAATTAATTAAAACAGCTACTAAAAACATACATTATGATCGTCAACTAACTGAAGAAGAGTTGTCTCTAGCTCAAGAACTAGCTCCACACATTCGAGAAACTGGAGGAAATTGGATACCAGTTTATGTCAAGGAAATTGAAATTCATAACTTCCAGTTAATCGGTAGCCCAATTATTCTAGAGGCAAATAAAATAGCAGAACAAAAATTTACTTATTGTATTCCAATTGGTGAAAATAAAGAAGTAGAAACTCAAATTCAAAAAGGTCAAAGTTCATTCAATCAAAACAACACTAACACTGGGACAAATAGGGATAATTTAGTTCCTTTAATGAAGCGAATTGAAGAATTAGAAAAACAGTTTAGTGAGCAAAATGAAAAAGTGAATAAAATCTTTAAACACGTTGTTCCTGACGATGAATTACTGATTGATGAAGGAAGTAAAGAACACCTTGAAAATAAATTATCTAGGGTTCCTGGTATTGGAGAAAAGACATTACCAAAACTCGTTGATGACATTCTCAAAAAAAGACCCTTTCACAGGTACGATGAGATAAGACGCAAACTTAATCTTTTTCAACCGCCTAAAAGCAAATCTAAAGCTCCAGTTCCAAGAAGTGACCAACTCTGGCAGGCAATTACTAGTCTTTATGAAATTAAATGTAAAGAACCAGTTCAGGGGGAGCAGAGTTAG
>JBDGQV010000199.1:0-1072 GCA_042218725.1 Halothece sp.
AAAAAATCGGGATGGCGGGATTCGAACCCACGGCCTCTTCGTCCCGAACGAAGCGCGCTACCAACCTGCGCTACATCCCGATAGTCCGTTACGATCTTACCATAACAATTTCATTGGCAACATTGCTTGTCTAATCAATCCCAAGTTACCATAAGTGGATGTCCCCTAGATTTGGAGCAAGTGTAGCGTGACTGTAAAACCCGATTGGTTAAAAGTAAAAGCCCCTCAATTTGAACGTGTCGGAAAAGTAAAAGAGACTTTACGCGGGCTAGGGTTAAATACGGTTTGTGAAGAAGCCTCCTGTCCCAATATTGGTGAATGTTTCCAAAAGGGTACCGCCACCTTTTTAATTATGGGGCCCAATTGTACTCGCGCTTGTCCCTATTGTGATATTGGTTTTGAGAAGAATCCCCCAGCCCTTGATCCCACTGAACCCTTGCGCCTCGCTGAAGCAGTGGAAAAAATGGGATTAAATCATGTGGTGATTACCTCGGTGAATCGGGATGATTTACCTGATGGTGGGGCATCTCAGTTTGTTCGCTGTATCGAACAGGTGCGTCAACAATCGCCGGAAACGACCATTGAATTGCTGATTCCGGATCTCTGCGGGAATTGGGACGCACTAAAGACAATTTTAGAAGCAGAACCTGATGTTTTGAATCATAATGTTGAAACTATCCCTCGGTTCTATCGGCGCGTTCGTCCTCAAGGCGATTATGCGCGATCGCTGGAACTTTTGCAACGCACCCGTGAAATTGCCCCTTGGATTTACACCAAATCCGGTTTAATGGTGGGTTGGGAAGAAACTGAAGCAGAAGTCAAATCTGTCATGGATGATTTGCGTCGCGTTGATTGCGATATTGTAACCATCGGACAGTATTTGCAACCCACTGCCAAGCATTTAGGGGTTAAGGAGTTTGTTTCGCCAGAAACTTTCCAGGAATGGCAACAATATGGAGAATCCATCGGTTTTCTGCAAGTTGTATCTTCCCCTCTCACGCGCAGTTCTTATCATGCCGAAGAAGTACAGGAATTAATGAGAGAGTACCCGCGCTCAAAAACTCAATAATCT
>JBDGQV010000199.1:1172-8660 GCA_042218725.1 Halothece sp.
CGAAGAAGTACAGGAATTAATGAGAGAGTACCCGCGCTCAAAAACTCAATAATCTCAGTTCAAGCAATTGTAAAGGATAGGTGGGTTTTTAAGCCTTGAATCAAACAAATTTTGACTGTTGATTCAACAAACAGTCAATTGAAAGATTTAAAAGATGGATATTATCAGCACTTCAAGTAATGATTGTGCTGATTAAAATACTTGTCTAAGTTTGACTGATCTGGGAAGTAGTAGGACTTGCTGTTATTTCTTCTCCAAAAGGGGGACGAATGCAAAAATAGGTCAGCGGTCCCAATAACGGAATCCAAATTAAGGTTTGAAAGAATTTTGAATCGCTAATGTCACGGCGAACTAAATCATCTTTTAATAGGGCAGGAAATAGTAAAATTAATAAGCAAAAATCTAAACTCATGACATGAATAAAACGATTGGTTTGCCACTGTGTGATAAACTCATTCCAGTTTCCGGTTATCACCCCTGGCAGGAAAATTGCTAAAAATGTTAGGGATAATAAAGTTCCAAAAATGCGAGAATTAATCCCTTTTAAGAACCAATTGATTTGTCCAGAAAATTCAGGATTTGGCTTTCGGAACGCTAAATAAGGCAAAATCGCAAATGCCCCAATGCCAAAGGATAAAATAGTAAACGGCCAGGCCCAAAGTTTTTGGTCTTTGCCATCGAGAAGTAATAGTGGGGCATACATAAAAGGTAAAATGCCCATTAGATTAAATACGGAAACAATGATCGGATTAATACCTTCAATTTCAAAGGCTGATAATTTTTCAATTAACTTGAATGTGTTGGGATCTTCAGGTGGCGCAAATAAAAAGCCATAGGACAGAAACCCAATCCAAAGCAATAAAAATCCAATTGTTTTAAGCATATTAATTTCATAATTGATAGTGTTTTTACTATTTTAGAAATTTTAATAAAAAGTTGCCAGTCATGATAAGACGCAATTTATGATCTATCCGAAGTAGGTCAGTATAGCCTCTCTCCGAAATTACTGCAATCTGTTGCCAATATTGAGATTTTTTTCTCAAAAATTGCTCACCAAAGCAACAATTCCACCAGTTCCATTTCTGCTCCTGAAACCGGTAAAATGACCAATTAGTCGTTTTGATAAAATAAGAGAGAATATGAGTCGCGCTGAGAAAGTTGTATTAGCCTATTCTGGCGGGGTGGATACCTCCGTTTGCATTCCTTATCTCAAGCAGGAATGGGGCGTTAAAGAAGTGATTACCCTAGCTGCGGATTTGGGGCAAGGAGAAGATTTAAATCCCGTTAAAGAAAAAGCATTTACCGCAGGAGCCTCGGTTTCTTTAGTCAACAATGCTGTGGAGCGTTTTGTTACGGAATTTGCTTTTCCGGCCATTCAAGCCAACGCTTTGTACGAAAATCAATATCCCCTCTCTACAGCCTTAGCCCGCCCTTTGATTAGTCAGATGCTTGTCGAAGCAGCCCAAGAATATGGGGCTGATGCCGTCGCCCATGGTTGTACCGGCAAGGGAAACGATCAGGTGCGGTTTGATGTTTCCATTATGGCACTCAATCCGGATCTGAAAATTTTGGCACCGGCGCGAGAATGGGGAATGAGTCGAGAAGACGCGATCGCGTACGGGGAACGATTCGGTCTCCCGGCACCAGTGAAAAAATCTTCTCCCTACAGTATCGATCAAAATCTGTTGGGACGCAGTATCGAAGCGGGCAACCTGGAAGATCCCATGGTGGAACCCCCAGAAGAAGTGTTCAGCATGACTAGCGCGATCGCGCAAACCCCGGATGAACCGGAATACATTGATATTGGCTTTGAAAAAGGAATTCCGGTTGCCATCAACGGAACTCAATATGATCCAGTTGCCTTGATCCAAACCCTCAACGAAGAAGTGGGCAAACATGGGTTTGGGCGCATTGACATGATGGAAAACCGGGTTGTGGGGATTAAATCCAGAGAAATTTACGAAGCCCCGGCCATGCTAGCGCTGATTATTGCCCACCGCGACTTGGAAAGTCTGACGTTAACTGCTGATGTTAGCCAATACAAACGGGGCATTGAAGACACCTATGCTCAACTCATTTATCGCGGATTGTGGTATAGTCCCCTTAAACAAGCCCTGGAAGCCTTCATTCAACAAACCCAAGACCGTGTTACCGGAACAGTGCGGCTAAAATTGTTCAAAGGGAATGCAACTGTCGTGGGCCGTCAATCGGATAATTCCTTGTATGCGGAAGATTTAGCCACCTATGGCTCAGAGGATGAATTTGATCATAAAGCCGCAGAAGGATTTATTTATATTTGGGGACTTCCCACAAAAGTATGGTCCAAGCAAACTAAGGAATAATTGTCTTCAACAAAGTCTAACTAGCCGTGCTTAAACTGACTCAACAACAACAACAACAAATGTATCGTCATGCCCAAAACACTTATCCAGAGGAGTGTTGCGGGATTTTATTCGGAAGGTTTCAATCGAATGGAGAAACCGCAATTGTTGAAGTGTGGGAAACTGAGAATGCTTGGGAAACTGAAAGCAAACGATTTGAAGCTGTCTCTCCAGAAGCAAACGATCGCGGGCTCAGTAAACGCAATCGGTTTACCATTGAACCGGCGACGCTGTTACAAGCACAGAAATATGCTCGTCGGGAAAATTTAGAGATTGTTGGGATTTATCATTCCCATCCCGATTATACAGCTTCTCCCTCTGAGTTCGATCGCGCGATCGCGTGGGACACTTACTCTTATCTCATTATTTCGGTACAACAGGGAACCGTAGTTGATTGTCGCAGTTGGGTTTTAGATGACCAACAACACTTTCAAGAAGAAACAATTGTAACAGAAGGTTGCCATTAACCGAAACAACCCCTTATGCTAAAAGACCGCACCATTATTTCATGCTGGACCCAGTAAAGCGATCTTCTTAACAGCAATCTACACGCTTTCCTTCCCGTAGCAAAATAGTAAATAGTAAATCAGCACATTATCCTCACAGCGCGTGAGACAACTATGCTCAATCCAAACTTAGAAGAAATCGAACTCACCAAAGACGAATACGAACGCTATTCTCGTCACATTATCCTCCCAGAAGTGGGATTAGAAGGACAAAAACGCCTCAAAGCTTCCAGTGTCGCTTGTATTGGTACGGGCGGACTCGGTTCTCCGTTACTGTTATACTTGGCGGCAGCCGGTGTCGGCCGTATTGGCATTATCGATTTTGATGTTGTAGATAGCTCCAACTTACAACGGCAAATCATTCACGGCACCTCTGGCGTTGGGAAATCCAAACTGGAATCAGCAAAACAGCGGATTCAGGATATTAATCCCTTCTGTGAAGTGGATCTCTACAACACTCGCATTACCTCTGAAAATGCCTTAGATATCCTCAGGCCCTATGATGTCGTGGTCGATGGCACCGATAACTTCCCCACGCGCTACTTAGTTAATGATGCCTGTGTTTTACTTGGCAAGCCCAACGTGTATGGTTCAATTTTCCGGTTCGAAGGGCAAGCCAGTGTCTTTAACTACCAAGATGGTCCCAACTACCGCGATGTTTTCCCCGAACCTCCCCCGCCGGGAATGGTTCCCTCTTGCGCTGAAGGCGGCGTTTTAGGGGTATTATGCGGTGTCATTGGTTCTATTCAAGCCACCGAAGCCATCAAAGTGATTCTCGGGATGGATAATACCCTCAGTGGGCGCTTGCTGCTTTATGATGCACAAAAAATGAGCTTCCGAGAATTAAACGTGCGTCCCAACCCAGAACGCCCCGTCATTGATAAACTCATCGACTACGAACAATTCTGCGGCATTCCCCAAGCCCAAGAAGAAGAAGAAAAAGACGAAGTGCCAGAAATGACGGTGCAAGAGTTGAAGCAGTTGATGGAACAAAACGCCGACGATTATGTCTTAATCGATGTTCGCAACCCCAACGAATATGAAATTGCCAAAATTCCAGGGGCAACTCTCATTCCGCTTTCTGAAATTGAAGAAGGCAACGGCGTTGAGAAGGTCAAAGAATTAACCAATGGCCATCGTCTCATTGCCCACTGCAAAATGGGAGGACGTTCCGCAAAAGCCCTGCGTATTTTGAAACAAGCAGGGGTGGAAGGAACTAACCTGAAAGGCGGCATTCGGGCTTGGAGTCAAGAAATTGATTCCTCCGTTCCGGAATATTAATTCCAATTCTATTTTTTCTTTTTCCAACAAATGAGAGTACGGGGGATAACGCTTGATATTCCAGTTATCCCCTAATTTTTATGCCCCATTGTATTCGGAACCAACAATCATGGAACCAATGCCTTCATCGCTAAAAATCTCTAACAGTACGGAATGGGGGATGCGCCCATCAATAATGTGAGCGGCTCGTACCCCTTGGGCTAGGGAACGGATACAGCATTTTACTTTGGGAATCATTCCCCCCTGAACGGTTCCGTTATCAATTAATTGTCGCGCTTCGCCAATATTGAGGTGCGTAATTAAGCTCGCCGGGTCAGTATAATCTTTAAGCAGGCCCAGGGTATCAGTGAGCAGAATCAGTTTTTCTGCATCTAACGCTGCGGCCATTTCCCCAGCAACCGTATCGGCGTTGATATTATAGGCTTGTCCGGTTTCATCGGAGGCAACAGTAGAAATGACGGGAACATAGCCAGCGGTGATTAATGATTCCACCACTTGCGGGTTGACGGAACTGACTTCACCGACAAAGCCAATGCCTTCTTCGCCTTGCGATCGCGCCTCAATGAGATTCCCATCTCGCCCGCAAATACCGATCGCGCTTCCCCCTGCTTGATTGATTAAGGCGACAATTTCTTTATTTACTCGTCCCACTAACACCATTTCCACCACATCCATGGTGTCGGCATCGGTCACCCGCAACCCATTTTTAAATTGCGGTTCAATTCCCAATTTTTCCAGCCAACTATTGATTTCCGGGCCGCCGCCGTGAACAATTACCGGACGCATTCCCACACAAGATAAAAAGACCACATCCCGAATCACTTGCTCTTTCAGGGCTTGGTCTTTCATCGCCGCGCCCCCATATTTAATCACAATGGTACGCCCGGCAAATTTTTGAATGTAGGGCAGGGCTTCACTTAAAATGCGGACTCGGTTGGCTTCTTCTTGGTTAATATGATCGCGATCGCTGCTCATTTTACTTTTTTTCCCGAATCTCCCCGATGATTTTAACCTTTGCAACGGGAGAAAAATCTGTTTCAATTAACTCCAGATACAAACTGAAACAAAATGGACGCTTTGGCTAATTTACCGTTCCAAATTCTAACAGTCTTGGCTCGTCGTGCCAAAAATCAATTTATTCAAGACACGCAACATCCCCTGGCAATACAAGAACAATATCTCAAAACCCTCTTACAACAGCACAAAGATACAGAATTAGGCCGCCATTATCGCCTCGAAGAAATCGAAACCATCGATCAGTTTCGCGATCGCGTTCCCATCTTACCTTACAGTGCCTATGAACCCTACACCCAGCGCATTGCCAACGGGGAAACCAATATTCTCAACCCAGATCCCGTCATCTACCTGAATATCACCAGCGGTTCCACCGGCAAGCAAAAAATGATTCCGGTGACACAACGCTTTCAAAACTCCTTAGGCAAAGCAAATCTTGCCAGTATTGGCTTTCTAGATGATGCCCTGCGTCAACGGGGCCAACGGTTAGAAAAGTTTTTAGTGACCAATCCTGCGCTAATTAAAGGATACACCCAAGGCGGGATTAAATATGGCCCTGCCGGCCCAGGGGTACTGCACACTCGACGATGGCTGTACGAATGGCTATTTGCCCATCCTTTCACCACCTTACAAATTGGGGATAGTTTCATCCGCCACTATTTATGTCTCCTATTTTCCCTGCGAAATGAAGAACTCGGAGGCATCATCGCCAATTTTCCCATGTTAATCCTGCGCATCTGTCAATACTTGGAAGAGTATGCAGAGTCTCTTATCACAGATTTGGAACGAGGAACGATTGGCAGTGGCTTGCGTCTAGAGGAACGAGGATTATCCCAGACCGAAACCAACCGTCTATCGCGCTTAGAACGCCGTCTCTCTCCTGCCCCGAAACGGGCTCAACAACTGCGGTCAATTCTGAAATCGGAAGGACGACTCACCCCGCCGCTAGTTTGGCCTCATTTGGCTTATATTGCCACCGCAAGAGGGGGAACCTCGGACTTTTACTTTCAACATTTCTCCGATTATCATCTGGATGATCTGCCGGTTTTTGGCGCGGCTTATAGTACCGCAGAAGGGACGTGCGGCGTTTATAGCGATGTTAATACCGATGCCAGTGTCCTCGCCCTAAATACTGGGTTTTTTGAGTTTATTCCCGAAGCAGAATGGGAGGAAGAACAACCCAAGACGCTGCTGGCAACAGAAGTCAAACCGGGAGAACGCTACCGGATTTTGATGACTAATTATAGTGGATTTTACCGCTATGATATTGGGGATGTCGTGGAAGTCAGCGATTTCTTTGAACAAACGCCAACGCTGATTTTCCGTCACCGTCGAGGGGGAATTCTCTCTTCAACAACGGAAAAAACCACAGAAGCGCACGTAACCAAAGTTCTAAAGGCATTGCAAGAAGAGTTTCGCATGACTGTTCATGATTTCTTCATTACCCTCTCAGAAAAAGCGTTTCCGCCTCATTACTTACTGAATATTGAGTTGCCGAAACAGACGCATTTCGGTGAACCATCACGCTTTTTACGCCGGTTTGATGAACTGTTGCAAGAAACCAATCCCCATTATGCTCTAAAACGCTCAGGAGAAGTTCCGCCACCGCGACTGCGACTCCTTGCTTCTGGCAGTTTTGATGTGGTGCGGCAACGACAAATTAATCGCGGCATTCCTGATTCGCAACTGAAGTTTCCGCATATTAGCGAAGACCGTCAATTGTTTGCTGGGTTAACAGTAGAAGAAGAGGTGAGATTGCCGGAAGATGAGGGGCGATGAAATTCCCCGCTTGGCTGGATTAAATGCTATAATTTAAATAGCGCAATTTTTTCCGATACCTTTTCCGCTCTGAGGGCTTAAGAACCTCTGTGAGCAAACATCTATCCTGCCCGTAAAGCGCGATCGCGTACAGTTCCACCCCCAAAATAGGCCTTACTCTCCTTTAGTAACTCTGAATCTAAACTTTCTAAAATTTTAAGAATCTTATTGTGATAATCAAGCTGAAAACTCATAATTCAGCTAGCAACCAAGATTTATAATATTGGGCGGTTCTTTGATAAAGTTAAGTTATTCCTCATCGAAATTTTTAACCAAGTTTTTGTAATCCCATCCTCGCTCATAACTGTTTAACATTTCCTGAGGTGTTAACCGATGTCCTTTGTCCTTCGTAAACCAATGACTAATAACTAATGACCAATGACTAACGACTAATTACTGTAGCATCACTTTTTAGAAATGGTATTAGGATAGCGAAGGAGACTGCTGTAACGAGACTTCTTCTAAAAGTTGACTGTGGCACCATTGCA
>JBDGQV010000199.1:8760-23439 GCA_042218725.1 Halothece sp.
GAAGGAGACTGCTGTAACGAGACTTCTTCTAAAAGTTGACTGTGGCACCATTGCAATCCTTGTTCTAAATCCGGAAAGTGCTGGCAATAAGAGTTATGTGTTTCTAAAGCTTGGCCGCGATCCAGTTTATGTTCCGCAGACGGTGTTAAATTGGTGTAAACAATGGTAATTCCCTGTTGATAGGCCAGTCGTAAAATTTTCGCAAAGCTAAGAACACCGGAAGCATCGAGTCCTTCCAAATGAGTGCCGTCAATGATCAAATAAGATGGTTTTTGGGATTCCTCTTTATTCAAGAGTTGGCGGAATTTTTCAACCAGGCGGTTGGCTGTGCCAAAGAAAATATATCCCTGTAGTTGCCAGAGTTCAATTTGGTGGGTTTGTTCTTCAAGCAAATGACTGGCAAAGGAAGGAAGCATCTCAGTAGTGGGTTCTATCTCTTCCCAATTATCTTGAATGATGTCCTGTTGAGCATAATTGTATAAAAAGAGAAGCAGTTGCGCGGCAAATCCGACGGCAATGCCTTCTAGAAAGCCAACGGTGAAAATAACAATCAGCGAAGCGATGATAATTAAATACTCGGATATATCGAGTTGAAACCAAGTCTGGTAAACCCATTGAATCACTAGCGAGAGACCTAAATAGAAGGATAAAGCACCAATGACTGGGCGAGGAAAGAAGGATAATAAAGAGGGACCCAGGAAGAGAACGGCAATGCTAACTAGGGCGCAAATGATACCGGTTAGGCGACGACTTGCCCCCATTTTGGAAACGAGGATGGTACTGGGAAGGGCTTGGTTTCCCGCCATACCGCTGCCCATGCCGGCAATGACATTGCCTAATCCCACTGCTTCTAAGGTGCGATTGAGATTGATATCTTGTCTGACAAATAATTCAATGCCATTTTTGGTGAGAACCAGTTCTAAGAGACAGATGAAAATCACTGACGCGATCGCGTCCCAATTCTGGAGAATGACTGACCAGTGAATGCCATCAAACTGCCCAGGCATTAACGGTTGCCACAACTGCCCATCATCAATAGCAAAACTCAGCAACCAATCGTCGGCTTTTGCTTCAGTAAAGGAGGTATTAGTCACCAAAAATCCCAGGTAAAAGATTCCAATAAAAGCTAAAAGAGTGCCTGGAATGACAAGAAAATGCTTATAACGATCAGACACAATTAACAGAATGAGAGCACAAATGACTCCTGTTATCCAGTTTGGGAGAATCTCGGGTTGGAAGTAAGTTGATAGCTCAGATAATCGAAACTCAACATTGGTCATCACTTGCAGGGAGCCCTCAAGCAAAATTAAGCCAGTGGCTCCCATAAAGCCCCCAATGACGGGATGGGGAATTAGTTGAATTTTATTGCCCAGTTTGAATCGTCCCAGCAACAGCAATAATAATCCCGAAAGAACCGTACTAATGACAATTGCCGCCACTACTGTGAGCAGAATTTCTTGTGGCGGAAAATCCCCATTCATCCGGGTCGCGATCGCGCTAGCTAGGGCAGCCAAAACGGCAGTTGGCGCAGCCAAAGGTGTGGCGATAATTCCCGGAAAAGGGGCGAGTAAAGCAACCGCAATTCCCATGGCAGCATTGCTGAAAATGGCCATGCCAACGCCAGTGGAGAGATACCCAGAGAGACTGCCGGCAAAAATGAGTGCCGCGTAGGAAATGCCTCGAATCACGGCAATGATTCCGGTAACCAAACCAGCACTCAAGCTGGGTAACAAGTTTTGAGGCTGAAATTGGGCAATGAAATTGGCAAAAACCTTAGATTGGGCGGTTTCCTCAGTCGTTACTGGATCTGTCATGAAAATCAGTTGTTACGTCTGGGCAAAGGCTTCACTTCGAGATTTAAAATCCCCTGAACGGCGATTGACTTCGACCAATGATTGAGACATTGGTTCGTGAGTCTCGTTCATTAAGTTATTTAACAAGCCTTCTTTACACAGTAATCTACAAGCCAGGGGTAATTAAGTAACGTTGAATACAAGAGCTCTCTCTCCAAAGTAAGGGATTTTGCTGTTGGGGAACCTGAGCAGGGTCTCAGCAAGAACTGCTTACCAGTTGCGACTCACTGCCATAACATCTTTTTCTCTGCCGGAACAATTAATCACCACTGTTTCTTGAGGTTGAATGATGCCTTGTTGCGCTAGTTTTGCCACGCCAACAAACGTCACTGCTGTTGCCGGTTCCACCAAAATTCCTTCCGTTTTTGCTAAGGTTTGAGTCATGGCGGCCGCCTCTTGATCGGTTGCCGTAGCACCACTGCCGCCATAGGTATCAAGATGGTCTTTCAGGACATTGTAAGCTAAACCGGGATTGCCCGTTGCTAAGGTCGCGATCGCGCTTTGAGGAGAGGCAACCGGCAACACTGTCTTTTCTCCACGCTGAAAGCTATTGACAATGGGAGCGCATCCTGAAGATTGAATTAATCCCAATGCCGGCATTTTCTCCACCAGGCCCAGTGTTTGCAATTCCGCAAAGCCTTTCGCCACTCCCACCGGCCCCATGCCGCCACTCACCCCTTGCACATACCAATCAGGAGAACGCCACCCTAACTGTTCTGCCATTTCAAATCCCATGGTCTTCATACTTTCTACACCGGCAAAGGTTTTAATCCCCTGATCCAAAAACATCCCTTGCTCGCTGGCAAATTGGACAGCCGCTGCTTTGGCTTCATCATACGTTCCCCCAACGGCCATAACATGAGCCCCATATAAACTGGCTTCTTTAATTTTGGCCTCAGCGACGCCGTCGGGAAAAAACGCATAAACCTGCATTCCGGCACGGGCAGCATAAGCCGAATACGCGATCGCGACATTCCCCGTGGAGGCTAAGACAATGTCCTGAATCCCCTGCTCTTTTAAAAAAGAAATGGCAACAGTGGCTTGTCGGTCTTTAAACGTAGCGGTCGGTCCTTGTCGCTCATCTTTAATATAAACCTTTTCTAAGCCGATGGTGTCTCCAAATCGCGGCAAAGCAATTAACGGCGTCCACCCTTCTCCCAAAGTCACCGCATTTTCGCAATCACTAATGGGCAATAACTCCTGATAGCGCCATAAACTGGCACTGCGTTGGGCTAGTTGTGTTTTCCAATGGGCAAATTGATTAAAATCGAGACAATAGCGAGCATTGAGAAGAGCGCGATCGCAACTGGGACAATGACCGCTAAACCCCTTTTCTGCCACAGGCAACGAACACCAATTCAGTTTGTCCTCGCCAAGAACGTAACCGCAACTATCACACCGCAAATCAAACCTTTTCCACATGGGCCAACTCTATTGATGAGATTGTTCCTTAATCACTGACGGAATTTTTTCCATAATCTCCGAAGCCACTTCACCTGGAGACTGTTCCGGTTTAATCATAACCTGTAAATCGGCTTGAGCATAAGACGACCGACGTTCGGACAATAAAGTTTCTAATTTTTGTTTGGGATTTTCGGTTTGCAATAGGGGACGACTGTTATCATTCGCCAAGCGTTCCATGATTAAATCGACTCCGGCATCTAACCAAACCACTAATCCTTGTTGCAAGAAACTCCAATTGTAAGATTTCAAAATAATGCCGCCGCCAGTTGCAATAACACTGCGGGTACGAGTAGACAATTCTTCTAAAACTTTAGTTTCTAAATCCCGAAAATAGGTTTCTCCTTCTTTGGCAAAAATATCAGTAATTGCCTCTCCTTGTACGCGCGTAATCAAATCATCCGTATCAAAAAACCGATAATTCAATTTTTGGGCCACCGCTTGACCGGCAGCGGTTTTTCCGACACCCATCATGCCAATGAGATAAACATTTAATCCTTGTAATAAATCAGCGTTTGTCTGTGTCATCTTCTTCCTCATCCCAATCCTCTTCAGCGTCTGGCAAATTCCATAAGGGAGGACGAATTACCCGATAATTTGCTTCATAGACTTTTGGAGATTGGTTTGTTTCCTCGTCATCATCATTATTATCATTTTCTTCTTCTTCTTCTTCAATCCTTTCCGAATCATCAGATTGGCTGCTGGCTTGCCGGTAACGATAGGAATAGACAGACCCTTGCTGAGAGGTTTTTTCCGGCCTGTTTTGCACTTCATAAAAATTGTCATTGGCAGGGGGATTAATTTCTCGTTTCGGGGGTTCTTCAATATTCCACTCATCATCTAGGTCATCCCAATCTTCCCGTTTTGGCGGCGATTCCCAATCTTCCTCTTCCGGCAAGTCTTCTTTTTGTCGGGAATTGGGAACAGAATTAGCCTCTTTTGTCGCATTGAAGCGGGTTGAACTCGCAAAACGCTCATTAGTCGTTTCTGTTGCTTCCGGGAATTCAAAATCGCCGTCCTCCTGATCTTCATCATCCGCCTCATCATCCCATTGCCGAGAACGCCTGCGCTGACGAAAATAGACTCCCAATAGCAACTGCAGCACGATACTGGTAATGAACCCCGCGATCGCGCTGATAATCAACCACAGCGACACCGAAAGCGCGATCGTTTCAGTGCCGAAAATCACTAACGAAACCTCTGGCGAACGATTTTGCCAATAAAAAATAATTCCTGCGAGAATAATTATTACCCAAACCGTTAGTTTGATCTTCACATTTTTCATTAAAAATCCTCAAACAACTAACAACAAATTCTGACCAACGGTTGCAGCGGACAACTTCTATTTAAGAAGACGTAATCTGCCACTGACCTCTCCTTGTTTAATTGGCGATAAATTGAACGAAAACGAATCTAAGGGAACCATTACTAGCCATTTTGCCCATATCATGTCAAACTTTAAATAATCCTTTATTCATTGCAGTTAAGAATATGATTCATCCTTCAGTTCAACTGCCAAAAATTTCTCCAGTTCTTACATTATTTCCTGAAGCCAAATCTCCCCTAGAAGTTTACATTTGTGAACCAACTCCATTTGTGCAAGACAATTTACAAAATATGTTGCCCGATTGGACGCTTCCCACCGCATGGGTAGTAATAATCCTCCAAAAAGCACAATTTTCCTTATGCGATCGCTCCAACATTGTAGAGCAAGAAAAACAAAGATTGCGGGAACGATTCATGCGCTTCGGGGTAGAAGTGACATTTGACTTAAAAGAACAAGGATTGCTTGCCGATTTAATTGATCCGCGCAGCGGACAACCGTTATTCTCTCATCCTGGCATTCTGCATCATGATGATGTGAAAGTGGTTTCCACCTTGCTTGGGTTTCAAAAAGGAACGGGGAATTGCCCCTGTATTTTCCATCCCCAATGGCGGGATGCGGTTTACCCTAGTGTTATTTTATCGTCTGCTCATCCCCAAAAAATTACTGAAGTAATAACTAGGGTAGCGAATCGTTTTCATTGGCAAATTGATGGCCAGTAACTCAAGATAACTAGCCCTCGGAAAATCAAGGCAGAAGCCACTGGGTTCCTGTGTTATTGTGAATAATGTGAAGATAAATAAAGACGAGGGAATACTGTGCCGTACACGATTGTTACCAATACTTGCGAAGGCGTTGCGGATTGTGTAGAGGCTTGCCCGGTTGCTTGTATCCACCCCGGATCAGGCAAAAATGAAAAGGGAACCGATTGGTACTGGATTGATTTTGATACCTGCATTGACTGTGGCATTTGTTTGCAAGTGTGTCCCGTAGAAGGGGCAATTCTCCCTGAAGAACGTCCCGATTTACAGCAAACGCCACAATAATTAATTGCCATTACAGAATCCCCCATCCCCTCATGAGTGAATTACTAACCGTTAAAGAGGTTTACGCCGGTTATGTCAAAGATTTGTACATCTTGCAAGGCATTAATTTTGCCATTAATACCGGTGAATTAGTAGCGGTCATTGGCCCCAATGGTGCTGGCAAATCGACTCTGGCAAAAGCAATTTTTGGCTTGTTGCCTCCCAGTTATGGGGAAATTACGTTTAAAGGCAAGAATATTGGCGGCTTAAAACCCAATCAAATTGTACAACAGGGAATGTGTTATGTGCCCCAAGTGTCTAATGTCTTTGCCAGCCTGTCAGTAGAAGAAAATTTAGAGATGGGGGCGTTTATTTGTAAGGGATCGATCAAACATTTGAAAGATAAAATTTACACCATGTTCCCGGTTTTAGCCGAACGTCGCCGCCAAAAAGCCGGTACTCTGTCTGGGGGAGAACGCCAAATGCTGGGGATGGGGCGAGCGTTAATGTTAGATCCCGATTTATTAATTTTAGATGAACCCTCAGCAGCGTTATCGCCAGCACTGGTAAGTAGCGTGTTTGAACAAATTCAGGCGATTAACGAGACGGGCAAAGCGATTATGTTAGTGGAACAAAATGCCCGTAAAGCCCTAGAAATGTCCCATCGGGGGTATGTTTTAGAAAATGGGCGCGATCGCGTGACCGGATCCGGTACAGAATTGCTAGATAATCCCAAAGTCGGAGAATTATATCTTGGGGTTGCTTATCAACAAGAAACTTAATGCCTGATTTAAGAAGAAAGCATTTTCAATTGCGGCGCTGCATTGAGTAAGGTTTTGGTATAGGGATGTTGTGGCGAATTAAACAATGCTTCGGTTTCTCTCAGTTCCACAATTTTCCCTTGATTCATAACAGCAATGCGGTTGCATAAAAACCTAGCAACAGATAAATCATGGGTGATAAATAAATAAGTTAAATTAAACTCCTGTTTCAGGGATTGCATTAAGTCTAAAACTTGCGTTTGTACCGTTGCATCCAGCATACTCACCGCTTCATCACAGATAATTAATTTCGGGTTGGTAATTAACGATCGCGCGATCGACACCCGTTGTTGTTGCCCGCCGGATAAATCTTTAGGATAACGATGATAATATTCTTCCACTGGGGTTAACCCCACTTTTTCTAACAGTTGTTCTACCTGTTTTTTCGCTTGGGAAGGGGTTGCTAATTGATGAATAAATAAGGGATCGGCAATACTTTTGCCCACTGTCATCAACGGATTTAAACAAGCTAAGGGATCTTGAAAAATCATCTGCATTTGCCGACGCAATTTCCGAATTTCCCTCTCCGATAAATTGGTCAATTCTTGGCCTAAAAATTCCACATTGCCAGAAGTTGGAGAAACGAGTTGCAGAATACTCCGAGACAAGGTACTTTTGCCGCAACCGGATTCGCCGACTAACCCTAATGTTTCCCCTGGAAACAATTCAAAACTGACTCCGTCAACGGCTTTAATCACTGCCGGATCTTGTCGCATCAATTGCTGGATTAAATTTTGTTCTAACGTGTAATGTTGAACCAGATTATTGACTTTTAACAGCGGGGTTTCTGCTAAAGCTTGGCTTGATTTTTCCGGGGGATCATGAAGATGCAGTGCTGCCTCTAATAAAGACTTGGTATAGTCGTGATGGGGTTGGGATAAAACTTGTTCGGCGTTGCCTTCTTCCACCAGTTTTCCTTGGTACATCACCGCCACGCGATCGCAGTATTCCCCGACTAACGCCAAATTATGGGAAATTAACACTAACCCCACATTTTTTTCCTGGCACAAACGGGTTAATTCCTGTAAAATTTCAGCAGCAACAGTAACATCTAAACTGGTCGTTGGTTCATCGGCAATAATTAACTTCGGTTCTAACAGTAAAGCTAAAGCAATGGCCACCCGTTGACGCATTCCCCCGCTAAATTCATGGGGATATTGAGACCAACGATCTGCCGGAATTTTTACTGATTCTAAGACCGCGATCGCGCGCTGTTTGGCTTGTTTATGCGATAAGTGGGGACGATGGGCTTTTAAAGTTTCCAGGCAGTGAGTGCCAATTGTCATCAAGGGATTCAGCCTTGTCATGGGATCTTGAAATACCAAAGAAACGGCTTCTCCCCGGAATTTTCTTAACCGAGGCAAACTCATCTGCAAAATGGACTCCCCTTGAAACCTAAGTTCCCCTTCAATCCGGGCATTGGTTAACAATCGCAACGCTGCCCGTCCTAAGGTGGATTTGCCGCAACCCGACTCTCCCACTAAGCCCAATCGTTCTCCTGCTTGCAGCGAGAGGGAGACTTCATCGACGGCAGTTGTTATACTAGAAGAGGTAGCTGTGCAGTAAGTAACTTTCAGGTGCTGAAGAGACAGTAAAGAATCCGACATCTCGTTAATTGTCATCTTGTGTTAAAGCAGTGGCAAACTCAATTAATTTTCCCACGCGATCGCGCACGGTGGCCAAACGTTGTTGAGAAGTAGCAGTGCTTCGTGACGTTTTCAGAAACATCATATCGGTTTGCAACAAACGCATGGTGCGATGAATTTCGGTTTGGGAAGATTGCCAACGAGATAAGGTTTCTCCCGAAAGGGCTTCCCCGGTCAAGGACATAATTTTCTGTTGAAATTGCTCTTGGAGTTGGGAGAATATCGAGCTTAAAACGGTAAAATCCGTTTCTGCTTCATTGAGATGTTGTTGGAATTGCTTCAACGTCTCTAAAAAGGCTTGGTAATATTCCCGATACGCGAGGGGTAACATGATTTGCCCAGTTTACGTTACAATTTCGGAACCAGCTACTTGTTAAGATCACCTTAACCTTTTTCCCATTACAGCATTTAAGCCGAGAGGATTGCCATTCCCGATCAGGGGACAAATTTGGCAATGATACGTCTTTTTTTAATCAGTTTTATCAATTTTGTTGAACATTGTAGAACACAAAAGGGACCTTTATGGACGCGATCGCACAAAAAACCCCTACCGAATATAACACACTCATTCCCGACTGGTTAGCCGAATATCTTGAAATCGCCCATGATCCCAATCAAAGCGATGCCGATGCCGAATTAATTGCCGATGCTTTCCAGTTTGCCTATCAATTGCATGAAGGTCAATATCGCCGATCGGGAGAACCCTACATTGCCCATCCCATTGCGGTTGCTGGATTAATTCGGGATTTGGGAGGCGGTAGCGCCATGATTGCTGCCGGTTTTCTCCATGATATTGTCGAAGATACCGAAACCAGCGGTGATGAACTGGAAGAACGCTTTGGGGAAGAGGTTCGTCACTTAGTGGAAGGGGTAACCAAACTTTCAAAATTTAACTTTTCCAGCAAAACCGAACATCAAGCTGAGAACTTCCGACGCATGTTTTTGGCAATGGCGAAAGATATTCGGGTGATTATCGTCAAACTCGCCGATCGCCTCCATAACATGCGCACCTTAGAACATCTCAAACCGGAAAAACAAAAACAAATTTCCCTAGAAACCCGAGAAATTTTTGCCCCCTTAGCCAATCGCTTGGGAATTGGGCAATTTAAGTGGGAACTGGAAGATTTAGCCTTTAAATATCTCGAACCGGAAGCATTTCAGGAAATCCGAGAACTAGTGGCGGATCGGCGTGCCGATCGCGAAGCCAGAATTGAGAATGTTATTCAAGTCTTGCACAAACGCTTTGATGAAGCCGGCATTGAAGTCGAAGAATTAAAAGGGCGCCCGAAACATCTTTATGGCATTTACCAAAAAATGCAACAACAGCAAAAAGAATTTGAGGAAATTTATGATTTAGCCGGTGTTAGAGCGATTCTCAAAACCCGCGAAGACTGCTATCGCGCCCTAGCGGTCATTCACGATGCCTTTAAGCCCATTCCCGGCCGTTTCAAAGACTATATCGGTTTACCCAAACCCAATCGGTATCAATCTCTACACACCACCGTCATTGGCACCTATGGCAAGCCCATTGAAATGCAAATCCGGACCATGGAAATGCACCATATTGCCGAATACGGGATTGCCGCCCATTGGTTGTACAAAGAAAGCGGGGGCGCCAGCGACTTTCAACCCACCCAAGAAGATGAGAAATTTACCTGGTTGCGGCAACTTCTGGAATGGCAAAACGATCTAAAAGATGCCAAAGAATATATCGATAGCATCCGGGATAATCTCTTTGAAGATGATGTGTTTGTGTTTACCCCGCAAGGAGATGTTGTCGCACTGGCGCGCGGGGCAACGCCGGTTGATTTTGCCTATCATATTCACACTGAAATCGGCAATCACATGAAAGGGGCACGAGTGAATGGCCGCTGGACAGTTTTAGATACGCCCCTGCAAAATGGCGATATTGTGGAAATTATTACCAGTAAAAATAGCCATCCCAGTCTCGATTGGTTAAACTTTGTAGTTACCCCCAGTGCCAGGAATCGCATTCGCCAATGGTATAAACGGTCTCATCGGGAAGAAAATATTAACCGGGGGCGCAGTATGCTGGAAAAAGCCGTCGGGAAAGCTGGATTTGACTCTCTCCTGAAATCGGATCGCATGCAACGGGTGGCGGAACGTTGCAATCATCAAACGGTAGACGATTTATTAGCAGCCATTGGCTATGGGGAAGTAACAACCAATTCCGTTGCCAGTAAGTTGCGAGAAGAATCGTTAAACGAACAGCAGGTTGAAAAAACAGAAACGCCCGGCGATCTTGATGAAGAAACTATTCAAAGTCTCCCCACAACTACCTCGAAAAACAGTTCGCCCCCGAAAGGAGGAGAGTCTGCTATTGCCGGGGTAGAAGGGTTGATGTATCATCGGGCAGGCTGTTGTTGTCCGCTTCCGGGAGAACCGATTATTGGTTTAGTCACCCGTACTAAGGGCGTTACCATTCATCGTCAAGACTGTGCCAATGTGGAGAATGCAGACAGCGATCGCGTGATTCCAGTGGATTGGAATCCCCTCAACGGTAATGGCAAAAACCGCACCCCGACTTATACCGTTGATTTAGAGGCAGAAGTCATTGATCGCGTGGGGGTATTTCGAGATATTCTCGCCCGTTTAAGCGACCAAAATATTAATGTCAGCAACGCCAGTGTCAAAACCGGCAAAGATAAACCGGCATTAATTACCCTTTCCATCGAAGTCAAAGATCATCAACAGTTGCAACATTCCTGCAATCAAATCAAACAGATGAGCGATGTTTTAAAACTGCGTCGTGTGTTTCAAGGAGAGTAACAAATCTATTTACCCCCAATTCCAAGGGGGAACTAGCTTGATTTTAAACGTTGACGAAACGGCGCGATCTTCACCGATGGTTAAGAATACACTGACCCAAGGGTTTTATGGACTCAGCAACAACTAATGAGCTTACAACGTTTTTGTCTCAGCCCAACATTGAAGCTTCCCCTGCTTGGGAATTAATTAATGGGCATACGGTGCAAAAACCAATGCCAACTTTGTTCCACTCACGACTTCAGCGTAATTTAGTCAACTATATCAACTCTGATACGCAACAGTGGGAAGCAATCCAAGAACTGCGTTGTTTAGTTCCTCCTTATTCTCCTGTACCTGATATCGCTGTCATTGCGCGATCGCGCCTTCCAGAAGAAGATGGACCTTTTAACGGGGCGCCAGACTGGTTAATTGAAATCCGATCTCGCGATCAAAGCACGCTAAACTTACAAAGTAAAATTCTCCATTGTCTCAACAACGGAACCCAACTCGCCTGGTTAATCGATATCACGCGCCAGCAAATTTGGGTATGGCAAGGAGATGACTTACCGAATATTTATGTTGATACCGATACTTTACCCAACTTAGGCAATGTCCCTGCCTTGAGTGTCAACGACGTAATGGCGATGACTCGCAACAACTAAAGTTAACTTGCATCAGGCTAACGTTCAACATTTACGATCAATAAAAATTAACCAAAACGACAAGTAACACGTCCGACAATTTGTTCTAATTTTACTGTGCCAAACGTGCGACTATCGGTACTTTCTTTCCAATTATCGCCTTCTAGAAACAAACTGCCATCTTCTGAAACGGATGTAACCCGTTTAATCAGTTGTAAATTGTTTTGTGTGGGATGTTGAGCGACAACAATCTCTCCTGCTTTCGGCGGTTGATTCGGATCAATTTTCGGGTCAATCAACACTTCTTCTTGCGGCTTTAAAAGGGGAAGCATGGAATTGCCTTTAACGCGAAACCGTTTGCGTTTTCTCAATACCCAGAGGACAAATTCTTTCAGGCTAATATCTGGCAACATAGAGGATTTAATTCTTTTTCCAAACGTAAATCTGAGTTAAAAAGTTTACAATTAATTTCAACTTGATTGAGATAATTTTTGACGTTGATATCGCTTGATCGTTATTTGAATATACCGTTTCCAACGAGCAAAGTCATCTTCGTTGGGTTCAGTTTTTTGCCAAGCGTCACGGGTAAATAATCTTTCCTGCCATTGTTTGAGACGAGGATAAGGTTCACTAGCAATACCCAAACGAAATAATAAGGGAACAGTTGCACCAACAACAACATCAGCTAAGTTTAGATGATCGCCGCCAAAATAATTCTTTTCTCCCAGTTGATCTTCCAAAAATTGTAATCCTGTGGTTAACTCATTCCTCAGCTTGTCGGTTAAAGGCTGAACTTCTAGATTCGCCACTGATGGTAATTTCGGCATGAGTTCATTGGTCGTTACCATTTGCACCATCCTCATTTTGGCAATTGCAGTTGCTGATTGAGGAGATAAGGAAACATTGGGATAGGCATGTTCTAAGTAATCTAAAATGGCTAAAGATTCAATCAGTTTTAACTCATCTTCGACAATTACTGGAACATGATGAAACGGATTTACGGCAAGAAAATCCGGCTTATTTTGTTCGCCTCGCAAATCAACTAAAACAGGATGAAACGGAATCTGTTTTTCTAGTAATGCCAGCCAAACGCGACGGGCAACCGGGGACAGAGGATGATAATAAAATGTCAGCATATTTTTCGATTAATAAAACTCGCTAAAAAAACGATCAATTTAAACTATAAAATAACAGATTTCCAACACCAGTCGGCTTATTCAAAGTAATTTTTCCATCAGATAATTGATAAAAAGTTCCCCACCGCGAGCAACACATTGTTCTTGAACAACGGAAAATCCCATCCGTTCAAAAAATGGTTTGGCAGTAATGCTTGCTTCAGTAAATAAACGGCTTTGTTGTTGTTGTAATGCTTGGCTTTCAATGGCTTGATAAATTTGGCGGCCCACACCGCAACCTTGATACTGATGATGACAGTAAAAACAGCGGATATAGCCATTGGCAGCCAATTCACCAAAGCCAATAATTGTTCCATTTAAGTCAGCCACATAGGTAAAATAATTAACACAATCTGTTGCCCAATCGCGAACATTAATTTGATCCGGTGCCCAAGCTTGCACTTGAGACGAGGAATAATCTTGGATATTAATATTGTGTACTGTATCGTGAAAGAGTTGCGCAATTTGTTGGGCATCCCTGGTTTGAAAGGGTCGGATTTGATACTCAGGAATTGAATGAGCCATCATCGTTGCGATATTGAATTATGATCTTATTATTGCGCTCCAGGAAACTTTCATACAAGTATATTCATCACTCACTAAATAATTGAATCAACCAACGATTGATTTCACCATCATATTTGTTTATGCGATCGCGCTTTTTCAGCAAGCCCTAAATAGCAGCAGTAAAACATGGCGAAACTGCCACAAGATGAGGAGAGCAATCACTAAGCATAGAAAACTAACCAGGTCGCTGAATTTCATGGGGGGTTATCTAATTTTGAGTTGTAATTGGGCAAGATCCACAGACCAACCCACTTCAATACCGCCACTCAATATCCCCATTCCTCATCAACATGACTAATCGTGATATGGTTTGTCTGAAATGGAACCCAGAATCGTTAAACTCAAAGCTTAATTTAGGGATGAGCTACTAGCTGCCACAGAGAGCAAAACAGACTCTATCAGCATATTAGCAGGAGAAGCGCACAAGAGTTTTTTGTTTCAGAGGGGATCTGCCCAAGTTTAAACGACGTGGCTAAAAACTGATCGCGATCGCGCGAATAACCGGATCAGAGTAAATCCCCCTGTTGTCTAAATCCAACCTTTGAGCCAATACACAATAATCCCAAAATACTCTTTGAGGGCTCTCGTGGTTTGTTGTAAGCGCCCTGCTTGAGGAATGGAATTCAGGAGCGTTGCTTGAGGTGTCTGTTGCAACTGTTTCCAGTCCATTTTCGTTACTAAAAAATCGGTGGGAGCAGGAATCACTTCAATTCCTTCTTTTTCAAAGGTTAACCGGGCGCGAGGCATATGAGCAGCGGAGGTGACTAACAGCGATCGCGCAATATCTCGTTCTTCTAAAATTTTTTTCGTATAAACGGCATTTTGATGGGTATTGAGAGACTCCGTTTCTTCAATAATAACAGAGGAGGGAACGCCAATTTCAGTTAATAAACGCTTCATGCTGTTGGCTTCGGGCGGGGCATTTTGCAACCAGCTAATGCGCCCTCCTGTGGCAATAATGAGGGGGGCTTTCCCTTCTTTATAAAGATGAGCGGCATACAAAACGCGATCGCCGGCTTCTGTGATTTCCACCGTTCTCCTAGGCGGTGTGGGAACTTGAGTTGATCCCCCCAATAAAATGATGGCGTCGGCTTCCGGCAACTCTCCTTCAGGAAGATTGCGCCATTCTAAGGATTGAATTAAAAGCGAACTTACCCAAGCATTACTAGAAATAAAAATTACGAATAAGGCAATTCCAGTGGGAAATAGTGCCAAATAAGGACGTTTCCAAGCAACAATTAATGCCGCTGCTAATAAAATACTGGTTAGTCCTAAGGGATAAACAAATAAGGGAAGCAGTTTCGATAAAAATAAAAACATCGGTTATACTGTTCTGAAAACTATTATGAAAATTAACTGTTTAGCGTTGTTATTTATCCTTCTTAAACCAATGACTA
>JBDGQV010000199.1:23539-30150 GCA_042218725.1 Halothece sp.
TTAATAAATTGAGTATTAATTAGAAAAATCAGTCATTATTGATTAGAAGCTTGGCGCAATCGCCGGGTTTGTTCTAATAATTCTTCCACATCTTCTTCCGATAACCGTTCCACATAGTTCACTTTCACTTCTTCTAACAAATCAAGCAATAAAGACTGTATTCTGTCCAAAGTTTGTTTGCCTTGCATTTCATCTGTCAAAGCTTGGGTGAGATTGGTACCCAGTTCTTCAATTAATTTTTCCGCTTCCGGATCTTCTTCTAGTGCCCCAATAATGGCATCGTAAATAATTTGATAGAGAACAGTTACAAATTGTTCCGTTAATTGATTTTCAAAACGTTGTAAACCGGGAACGTTCCGCATCCCTTGAAAAGCAGGAGAAGTTGCTAATACTTTTCGCACATTATGACGGACAATTGCTTCAATATCGGGACGAATTTTCGGCAGAACTTGGTAAACGGTTAACTGAACAAACAATTTGCTAAGTTCACCAATTTCATTGGTATCATTAAGGTCAATATATTCTTTAGTACTGGCTTCTGAAATGACTTTTTTGAGATCTCCTCGTCGGATTGAACCTTGCAATTGGTTCACTAACCGAACAAAAACAATTTCGGTAATATCTTCCGCAATACTGGCAACAAATCCCTGAGAAATTTGCCGTTTGACAGATTCTAAATTAATTAAATCCGACTGATCCACTCGCGCTGTTACAGGAATAACTCTTAACCAGCGAAAGATTGGAAGAAAAAGAAACACATCATACCATCGCCACATCATGCCATCAATCCAACGCAACCCAATATGTCGGCGATGAATTAAATAAGTTCGCACAGAAAATTCAATGGCAAATATAATCACAAAAGGTAAATCTAGCAGCCAAAAGCGATCAACATATTCTCCAGTTTCGGGATCAATTTTTCGTAGATAATTGGTTTCGATTAACCTTCCAATTTGGCTATTAAAAAACTGCAGTTGTTTTTTATAATTATTAGCCATGAGATATTCAGCTGTCCAAAATTCTTGGAAGGCTTTTTGTGCCGATTGCGCCCCCATATGATCGCGCATTTGACCTTTAATTGTTTCTAAGGTTCCAGTTTTGTTAGCCGCCGCAAAGGGATTATTTTGGATCATTTGTACGCTTTGTTGACGTAAATCTTCTAAAATACGTTGCGTCTCATCCGACTCTAATCCCGTATTGGTGACTTGTTGCTGGAGGGCTTCAACAGTTTTTAAATATTGTTCTGTTTCCGGATGAGGTCTAATCCCTTTGACATAATCATATCCTTGGGCAAGAAGCGGTGCGTCCTTTAAAAAAGAGTCAGGAATTTGCTGATAGCCTTTCCTTAAAATGGGAGTATATTCTTTAATAAATTCGGATTTGGGAATATAGTTTAAACCTTGAACAAATAAGCGAAACTCTGTTAAATAAAAGTTGCGAAATGGGATATAGCTAATATTGATAAAAACTAAACCTAAGTTAAATAGGGCAATAAATGCCATTACTTGTTCAAACCGAAGAACCCACTTATTCTTTTTTTTTTGACGTTTCGTTGCGCTTTGTTCGAGTTGTCTGCGAGCAGTCATAGTAAATAATATGGAAGAGGTTACCTAAGACAAATTATCGCGTTTTTTGGTCAATTAAATTTCAATTGCAAGTGAAACCTGCTATCTATTCTGATTGTTAATTGGCAAGAATGAATTGTCAATTCGGTACCCCTTCTTCTCGGGCTGTTTCTTCCACCGCTTGGGCAACAGCAGCAACGACTCGCTGATCAAAAACGGAGGGAATGATATAGTTTGGCGTAAGTTCATTAGCCGGAATTAACGACGCGATCGCGCTCGCTGCTTCTAAACACATCCGAGAGGTGATAGTTCTGGCGTGACAGTTCAACGCCCCGCGAAATACCCCAGGAAACGCTAAAACATTGTTGATCTGATTGGGATAATCGCTGCGCCCAGTGGCACAAACGGCAACTTGATCCGCAATTAATTCCGGTTGAATTTCGGGAATGGGATTCGACATTGCCATCACAATGGGATCTTTAGCCATCGTACTGACCATTTCTGGGGTAACAATGCCGGGCAGACTAACACCGATAAAGACATCTGCCCCTTGCATGGCATCGGCAAGAGATCCGGTTTCTGACAAGGCAAATTCTTGTTTTTCTGGATTTAACTCGGTTCGACTGTGCGTAATAATGCCTTTGGAATCGCACAGCACAATTTGATCCGGCTTTGCCCCTGCCGATTTTAATAAACGACCGATGGCAATTCCAGCTGCCCCTGCCCCATTAATAACAATTTTGACATTTTCTAGGGCTTTGCTAACCAGGGAGAGGGCATTATATAAAGCGGCTGTTACGACAATTGCTGTACCATGTTGGTCATCATGAAACACCGGAATGGCTAATTCTTCCCGCAAACGCCGTTCAATTTCAAAACAACGGGGGGCACTAATATCTTCTAGGTTAATGCCGCCAAACACGGGGGCAATATGCTTTACCGTGCTGACAATATCTTCAATATTTTGGGTATCTAAACAGATGGGAAAAGCATCGAGATCCGCAAATTCTTTAAACAAAATGGCTTTTCCTTCCATAACGGGCAAGGCGCCGGCTGCCCCTAAATTGCCTAAGCCTAATACCGCACTGCCATCTGTAACCACTCCTACCGTATTCCCTTTAATGGTGAAGGAAAAAACCTGTTCCGGATGTTGTGCGATCGCGCGGCAGACTCTCCCGACGCCTGGGGTATATGCCATGGCTAAATCCGATTGAGATTTGATGGGAAGGCGGCTGTGCATGTGCAGTTTTCCCCCGCGATGCAATTCCAAGGTTCGATCCACAACTTCCACAATTTGCACCTCAGAGAGGGAACGCAGGGCATCTAAAATAGCTTCCCCATGATCGCTGCTGTAAGCATCCACAATCAATTCTCGTTGGATGAGATGGCGGGTTTGTTGTTGGAGAATAATATCCCCTAAATTTCCCTCCGCTTGCGCGATCGCGCTGGTAATTTCTGCTAGCATTCCCATTCGGTTGGGATAAGACAACGTAATGGCCAGACTATAACTGGCATTGGGGGTTAATTTCACCATATTCTTATTCGTTGACGGTTGATGATTGCTCACTGATTCAATACCTCAATCCCTTCAATGCGCCACGTTTTGTTTTCGCGAACGATATCATAGCGCACTTTTAGGGTAGAATCATAGGAACGTGCTTCAGTGAGATTGCCATTGCGATAAAATTTTGCAACTTCGCGCACGGTTGCGATTACTTGCGCTTCATTGAGATTATCGGATTGATAAGAGAAGCTTTCAACGTCAACACTATGGCGAAAATATTGATACCAGTTATTCTGTTCATACTGCTGCGCCTGTGACTTCCGAGAAGACAGCAAGGAACCGGTTAGAATTTGATTTAAGGCCTCAATTTGGTGGTTGGGACCAAACGCCTTTGCTTTACTGTCTAACCAAGTGCGGATAATTTGTTCTGCGCGATCGCGATTTAGGGGCATGGTGGCATCAGACGCAGTAGAATCCTGTTGTTTCTGAGAACCGGAATCAGGAGACGGAATCTCCACTACTGGATTATTCAGTTCAATGGCTAAAGGATCGCTTTCTAGTTGCACAGATTGTGATTGCTCATTAAACAGATTCGCCCATAAGGCATTTACCCCGCGATAAACGCCAAAGACAAACAGCGCGATCGCGCCTAAGCCTACCCCGCTGACTGCCATCAAAGCCATGATTCGCGAGGCTTTCGAAGAGAAACGCAGGCGCTTGTTTGAACGGGAGTTGCGTCGTCTAGGGCGAGAAACGGGCGATGGCTGGTTGACTGCCGGTTCAGAAGACTGATTCGAGGTTGGCGCGGAAACCGGCAAATGCCACTGTTGCAACTCATGTTCTTGTTGTAATGAAGTTTCAGAGGCGTGGGTCACGCTAGCAGTTGGTTCCTCTTGTTCCCAAGTTTCCTCTTCTTGGAAAGATTCCAGAGTTTCTTGCACGGATTCACTGGCAAAATAATCTTTCAGAGAAGCCGATTGGTCGGCTAAATCTAAAAATTTGGGAAATAATACTGACTCTAGCCACTCTTGGGCATAATTGCATAATCCTAAAAGAAAATCGGGAGAATCCCCAGCTTGAGAAGCATAGGCTTGAATTTGGGCTAATGATTCTGTCTCTTGAGTTTTTTGAATCTGATTAATGGCGGTTTCCGTTTCACCCAATAATAAAGTACAAATGGCCTGTTCTAAGTAAAGATCCGTGGTGCTGCCTGGCTGTTGATGATTTTGTTGCAACTGTTTTAAAAACCGTTGTGCCTTCAGAATATAATGGGGTTCCCAATAGGCAAATCCCCGAGCGATACCAGCGCAAGCAGCCAAATACATTCCTACTGCTGAGGGGCGTTGCGCTTCTTTAGCAAATAATTCTTCCTGTTCCGGGGCAGTTAAATAGGTTCGGATTTGTTGGACAAAATGTAAAAATTCATCAATGTTTAAACCGGAGTCATCAGGGATTGCCCCATCAATGCCCCCTCGCTGTTCAAACATTCCTTCGAGGAGGGCGATGGCTTTTGGCACTGAATCCTCCTGAACGCGATCGCGTTCTGAAACTAATTCAAAAATCCGATAAGGACATAATTTCTCTAATTCACCGGCCATGTCTTGACGCAATTCCGGAAATACCTCCCAATCTACTAATGCCTGATATCCTCTTTCTACTGCCTCTCCCGCCGCTTCATACTGTTCTTGTCGCCATAATTCTCGTCCTAATTCCCAACAAGCTAACGCGAAGGTTAATATTAAATCTCCATGCATCGCGGAAGAAAGTTCCTGATTCTCAGAAGCACTCCCAAAAGCATGGCCAGGATCCGCTAATACCCATTCTGCTAAATGACGCACCCGCTGATATTCCCCAAGTTCATATAAAATTAATAACGCCCCCAGTAACTGTTGAGGCGTATCTACCTCTAACATTGGGGTATGGGGAGTAACAGCTAGGGCTTCCTCTTGTTCGCTTTGAATCTGAGGTAAAGCCACCTCTTCCTCTGAAACTTCATAATTGCTTAGTAAATAGTTAGCATCATATGCACTTCGTTGTTCAGGATCCGATAACACATCATAAGCTAAATCCAGCAATTCTTTTCTTGCTGCCAATGTTCCCTGAGAGTACTCCGAATGAGGAGTCTGGCGAAGGCGATCCTGATAAGCCTGTTCAATTTGTTCGGCAGTTGCTTGTAAAGGCAGACCAATAATTCGGTAATAGTCGAGCGGTATGCGCACGGTTTACTTCCCCAGCATCAAGCGGTACATCTAAATTTGGTAGAGATATTCCAGGAAACGTCTTTACAATAACAGAGTAATCCCTGTGATGAGCGAACTCATGTTTAAATAAGGAAGAATCCTCTACCAGTTTGATTTTAATCGGTGTTAGAGGGAATAATAACTTCCTTGCTAAGATAAGTTTGCTCTAATCAACACAATATAAATTTCCGTCTGCCAACTTCACTTAAGTTGGTTTTCTCATCAAACTGTCAACTTTGTCCAAATCATAAAAATCTATGGTCGCTGAACGAACTTTACCTACTTTTGAACCTCAAAGCACACAAATCAACCGTGAACAAGGATTAATGCTTTATGAAGATCTAACCCTGGGACGCTTGTTTGAAGACAAGTGTGCCGAAATGTACTATCGCGGGAAAATGTTTGGCTTTGTTCACCTTTATAACGGTCAAGAAGCCGTTTCGACAGGGGTGATTAAGGCGCTCCGCCAAGGAGAAGATTATGTCGCCAGTACCTATCGCGATCACGTTCACGCTCTCAGTGTCGGGGTTCCGCCACGGGAAGTGATGGCAGAACTGTTTGGCAAAGAAACAGGGTGCAGCAAAGGACGGGGCGGCTCAATGCACCTATTTTCCGCTGCTCATCACCTTTTAGGCGGATATGCCTTTGTTGCTGAAGGGATTCCTGTTGCCACCGGCGTTGCTTTCCAAACCAAGTACCGCCGAGAAGTGCTGGGGGATGAAAATGCTGACCAAGTAACAGCTTGCTTTTTTGGGGATGGTGCGACCAATAATGGTCAGTTTTTTGAATGTCTCAATATGGCTTCTCTTTGGAACTTACCCATTTTGTTTGTCGTGGAAAATAATAAATGGGCAATTGGCATGGCCCATGAACGCGCCACCTCTCAACCCGAAATTTACAAAAAAGCCGATCTGTTTAATATGAAAGGTGTAGAAGTCGATGGGATGGATGTGTTAGCCGTGCGGGATGCAGCGCAAGAGGCGATTAAGCGTGCTCGTGCGGGAGAAGGCCCCACCCTGATTGAAACCCTCACCTATCGGTTCCGCGGTCACTCCTTAGCAGATCCCGACGAATTGCGGCCTTCTGAAGAAAAAGAAACTTGGATGGCGCGCGATCCCATTAAAAAATTAGCCGGTTATTTAATGGAACAAAATTTAGCCACGCAACAGGAATTGTCTGAGATTGATGATAAAGTTCAGGCTACCATTGATGATGCAGTTGAGTATGCGGAATCCAGTCCAGAACCTGATCCGCAAGAGTTACATCGCTATATTTTTGCTGAAGATGAATAATCATTGAAGG
>JBDGQV010000199.1:30250-35619 GCA_042218725.1 Halothece sp.
GGAATCATCAATGACGCCGGAATCCAGTTCCGGCGCTGGGGGATTTCTAACGGGGCATTAATTTTCTTGGGAAACAACCCGCCAAGATCCGACAGTTAATCCGATCGCGCCCAGGAACAATAAACTGCTGCTAATCACGCCATACCCGTTGCCAATGCCCAATGCCGTGACAAGGGGTTGCACAACGACTGGGGAGGCAAATTCTCCGAGAAAGAAAAATGTGTTGAGTCCCCCTAAACTTCGTCCTCGGATTGCTTCGGGAACCGCAGCTGACAACCAGACTTTCGCATTCGGCATCAGTAAGCCAAAACCAAACCCGCTGATCATGGCACCCAAGACAATGACACTATAGGTGCCTGCCAGCGCGATCGCGCCATATCCCAATCCGGCTAAGGTGAAGGCTAAACCGGTAATTTGCAGGTGGCTGAGTTGACCTCGAATTTTAGCATAAGCAAGGGAAACAACTGCTTGGGAAAGGGTTAAGGCGGCGACGGCAAACCCGCTGCGATTCGAAGGCAAATTAAACTCGGTTTTTAGATAAAACGGCAGTTGAGTTGGGGTAATATAAAACGTGAGCAAGTGCAGAAATTCAATGGCATACACCAGTCCTAATAGTTGCCAAGGAATAGTAAGCTTCGGCAGCGGATCTTGTTGTTGACGATTAGCAACAGATGGCATTTCATGGGAGTTCGGTTCTGATAAAACCCCAATAATTAACGGCAATAGCAATAACGGCGACAGATAAATGGCAAAGGGAAAACGCCAATTCATGTCAGCCAAAACGCCGCCCAGCGAAGAAAAAATAAATCCCCCCACACCAATGAACGCCGACTGTAAGCCCATCACGCGCGATCGCGCTTTCTCATCGTAATAATCAGCAATGAGAGTGGTGACACTGGTGGCTACTCCGGCAGCGGCCAATCCCAAAATTGCTCGTGCCCCAATCAGGGTAAATAGGGAATTGATCACTAAACCCGATCCCCCCGCTAAGCCATAAACTAGTACTGATGCCACGAGTAACGGTTTACGACCAAAGCGATCTACAATTTGACCCGCGATCGGGCTGCCAATGACAATTAATAACGCTGATACCGTTAAAGCAAATCTGACCAGAAACTCACTATTTTCCACCTCAGCAAAATAGTCCTGCATTCCTGGCAGAGAAGGAGAAATGGTTAACCCTGTCATAATCAAGACAGTGCTGGTTAACCACAGGGTAAGCTTCACGATTAGTGCATCAGGAGAGCCTTGCATGGTTGCTTGCCATCTCGGAAAGAATCACTAATTACTAGAAAACGGATTGGCTGATGGCGTCAGTGCCGATTTCGTACTCGATGCCAACGAGACAACAGCAACCACCCCTAAAATGCCGCTAGCCAGGGCATAAGTGCCGCCAGCACCAACCCACTGCACCGCCGTCTGACTGGCAAAGGGAGACAGAAACTCGCCAATATAAAATGCTGTGGTTAAACCGCCTAAAGTCCGTCCTCGAATCTCAGGATTAACAGTTTGTGTGATCCACACTTTACAGTTGGGAAACAGAAAACCAAATCCTAACCCACTGACCGCTAAACCTAAGACAATAAACTGGATATTGGGGGCAACGGCAACAATAATGTGTCCCATACAAGCCAGAGTAAACGCGACAGTTAGGATATTGACAAAGGTTAATCTTGCTTTCATCCAACCGTAACCAATGGAGGAAACCGCTTGACAAAGGGTCATCATAGCAATGGCAATTCCGCTGAGAGACGCCGATGCATCAAAGGAAGAGCGTAAATAAAATGGTAATTGCACAGGGGTCAAATAAAACAGAAACATGTGCAGCAGTTCTACCCCGTAGATTACTCCAATAGTGAGTAAGGGGAATTGTGCCCAGGAAAAGGTTTGGCTTTGATGATCCCCTTCAATCACATCATGAATCGGTTCTTTTAACCATAAAATCATGAAAGGAACCAGCAGCAACGGCAACAAATACAACAAAAATGGGGTTCGCCAACTAATATCAGCTAACACCCCGCTTAAAGACAGGATGACCACGCCCACGGTTGCAATACAAGTGGATTGAAAGCCCATCAAATTGGCTCGCGTTTTATCTTCATAATAATCGGCGATGAGCGTGGTAACGCTGGTAATGGCGCACGCAACGGCAAATCCGAGAGCCACTCGGGTCAAAATCAAAAACAGAAGACTATCTAACCCATAGCCCATTACCCCGGAAATGCTGGCTAAAATCATGGAAGCAATGAGCAAAGTTTTACGCCCCACCTGATCAATAATTTGACCGGCAAGCAAACCGCCGATAATAATCGAAAGGGCAGGCATGGTTAACACTAACCGCACCCAGTATTCAGAATTATTGACGTCTGAAAAGTAATCTTGAATCGCTGGCAACGCAGGAGAAATGGCGGAACTTGGCAGAATGACAATGGGACTAGCGCCCAGCAGCACCGCCTTGACTTTCAGGGAGTCGCTATTTAACTCAGACATGGCAAACCAGAGGGTATCTTATGCTTCATGTTTAACA
Source organism: Halothece sp. (assembly GCA_042218725.1). Classification (GTDB taxonomy): domain Bacteria; phylum Cyanobacteriota; class Cyanobacteriia; order Cyanobacteriales; family Rubidibacteraceae; genus Halothece. The sequence goes on from JBDGQV010000199.1 coordinate 32,778, forward strand.
TTTTTTAACAAAAGTAACTTCATCCTCAACGTAGATCCATTGATGCCGAGAATTTAGTTATCCTTCGGTTACGATAGATGTAAAGTTTTTTAAACGCTAACGGCGATATGATTGATCTAGCAAGTCAGCCTACCTCCGAAACCAATTCCCCGTATTCACAAAAAGAATGGCAACAAGGCTATGAATCTCAGAGAAGAGAAGAGGCCTATTGGTTAGAACTCATCTCAGGCAGCGTTCCCCAAGAGTTAACCGGAACCTTATTTCGCAACGGACCCGGTTTACTGGATATCAATGGCATTCCGGTTCAACATCCGTTTGATGGGGATGGCATGGTCTGTTCTTTCACCTTTCAGCAAGGAAATGTTTATTTCCAAAACCGCTTCGTGCGCACCGCCGGTTTTGTGGAAGAACAAGCAGCAGGAACAATTCTATATCGCAATGTCTTTGGCACTCAAAAGCCGGGCGGATGGTGGCAAAATGCCTTTGACTTTCAACATAAAAATATTGCCAACACCAATGTGATTTACTGGGGCAATAAACTGCTTGCCCTGTGGGAAGGGGGATTGCCGCATCGCTTAGATCCCAAAACTTTAGAAACCATTGGCATTGATCGCTTAGACGGCGTATTAGGAGATGGAGAGGCGTTTGCCGCCCATCCTTGGATCGAACCCAACTCTATTATCAATAATAATCAACCCTGTTTAATCAATTTCTATATCGAACCCGGCTTATCCAGTACCATTCATACCTATGAATTTGATACCAACTTCAAGCTATTAAGAAAACAAAGCCATACGATTCCTGGTTTTGCCTTTATTCATGATTTTGCCATTACCCCTCACTACTACCTCTTTTTCCAAAATCCGGTTCAATTTAATCCCATTCCCTTTGCTTTAGGGATGCGAGGGGCAGGAGAATGCATTAAGTTTAAGCCGGAAGACAATACCCGGATTTGGGTCATTCCTCGGGATAAAAATTGTCAAGAACCCATGAAAGAGTTAGAGGTCAATGCAGGATTCATTTTCCATCATGCCAATGCCTTTGAATTGAATAACAATCAATTATGTGTGGATTCCATTTGTTATGCCGATTTCCCGGAAGTTGATCCAGAATCGGATTTTCGCGATGTTGATTTTGATGCTTTATATCCGGGGCAGTTATGGCGATTTACGCTCAATTTAGAAACAGCAACAGTAGACAAAGAATTAGTAGAACCCCGTTGTTGTGAATTTCCTTATGTTCATCCCCAAAAAGTCGGACAATCCTATCGATATTTGTTTATGGGAACGGCCCATCAGCCTCGGGGAAATGCGCCTTTGCAAGCCATTTTGAAGTATGATTGGGAAACCCAAGAGCGTAAAGTCTGGAGTGCTGCCCCAAGCGGATTTATTAGTGAACCCATTTTTGTGCCTCAACCTAACAGTGATGCTGAAGATGACGGTTGGGTTTTGACCTTGGTTTATAACGGGGCAAAACATCGTTCCGAATTGGTCATTCTGGATGGAAAAACTTTAGCGGAAACCGCCCGTTTAGCACTGAAATATCATATTCCTTACGGCTTACATGGCAGTTGGACTTCCCAGTGTTTTGTCTCCTGAGGCGCGATCGCGCTCACCCAAAAAATTAACCTTTCCCTCACAGCAAGGGAAAGGCTTTTTTTTATTGAATCGGAGCGGCGGGATTTGAACCCACGACCCCCACTACCCCAAAGTGGTGCGCTACCAAACTGCGCTACGCCCCGAATACCACGGTCTATTATAATAGCTTACTTTTTAGAAAATGGCAAGGTCATTGATGGGAAAACTTTTGCGCCATGGAAATTAACGCCTGAACGGCAGCGGCCGACCAATTGCCCTCAGCACAGCGCCCAGTTTGTAAAATTAAGCGTAGGGAAAACGAGTGGGGATAGCCTTCTACTTCTAACCAGAGTTGGTCAGATTCGGCTTCACAGGCAATTCTTTCTTCCTCCATGAGTTCTTGACTCATTTGTTCCATGGTTGTTGCCAGTTGCAACAGCAAACGGCAAAAGTCATTAAATTCAGTTTCTGTTAATTCAAATGCCCACTCATCAGTTCCCACCAAACCTTTATAGGTTTCGGCATAGGGATTCCAGCCCATGCGCCAGCCTTGTCCTTTTTTGAGAATCCGATCCATTAATTGGGAAAGTAAATTGTTGATTTTGTATCAACCAGTTTAAATTGCTATCATTTCCAAAAAAAAGAAACAGCAAATGTCTCATTCCGGTTTTGCTGGACAAAAGCGACCCACACTTATGGTAGAAGAGATGAGAGCAGTAGCAAGGGTGGCCTGAGTTGCTTTTCGGGCAAAGTCCAAGTTAAGGGTGTTGAGCGTATCTTGGGGGGAATGGTAGTTGGGATTGCGATTGAGAACACGGGCCATTTCTAACATTCCTGCAACAGCGCTGGCATTGTCATCAGCCCCAGGGCTATTTGGAACAGTATCGAAATGAGCGCCAATAACGAATAGTTTGTTAGAATTCGACTGACCAGGGAGTTGCGCGATCACATTTTCGCTAGCATCAACTGGATTCCGTGTGACCGAGTAACCAAACGCTTTCAGTTGTTCTGCAATATAGTCAGCGGCTTCACCTTGGGCGACCGGTGTATCTCTTGGTCCAATTTCATTAGAAAGCGTATCGACATGGGCTTTTATATTGGCGAGGGATACCTCATTGACAAGCGGCTTAATGGCAATGCTTCCTTGATCCGGGCGAGGCTGACCGGGAATTAGACCCACAACTCCCATTAAAGTGCATCCAGAAACGATCCATTGTTTCAGATTTAACATCAACTCAAGTAGTAAGTCTGTCTTGTTAGAGGGG
>JBDGQV010000002.1:0-1522 GCA_042218725.1 Halothece sp.
TCGAAGACTTAAAACAAACCCGCTTTTATCAAGAAGTGTTTGCCGAAGGAAAACAAGAAGGGATACAGCAAGGAAAACAGGAAGGAAAACAAGAAGGAAAATTAGAAGCTGTTTCAACAATGATCGAGTTGGGTTGGGAATTAGAAACGATCGCGCAATGTTTAGATTTGCCAATTGAGGCGGTTAGAGAACAAGCTAACAAAAACTGATTGTTCTTTTGTTTTCTTTTCAAACAGCGATCGCGCTCTGAACATAAGCAAGCTGATTGACGATCGCGCTAAATCCCAATTTCTTTCCCTCTCATAACCATCTGGGAAATACTCAATTCCAGTTGTAGTCTTGGCAAGAAGCAGTATAAGCTTACGAAGCGCGATCGCCACTGGCACCGAATTAAGTTGGGAGCTTTGGCAAAAATGAAGATGTTAATTTTAAAGATAAATTCAAACATAAAATTCAAATGCAAAAATCCAATAGAGAAAATTCGTTGATAGAACAAGTAACAGAACGATTGGAATTATTGCCATTATCGTTGCAATACCAAGTTCTAGATTTTGTTGAATTTTTATTATCTCGTTGGCAAAATATGGTAAGGAGACATCAGTTTCGTTGGAGACTAAGCCTAGCAACCCTAAACAACTTTCGTTGTTTGAGTGGATAGGAGATCAGGTAACTGGTCTCCCAGAATCCCCCAATATAGCGTAGCTTAGTGGCGGAGTATGTCAATGTTAGTCACAATTATCAGTATGATTACTAAAAGAGGAAAAGTTCTGAATTTCAATTGTTCGGTCAGGAAAAACAGCGTTAATTTCTAACTCCCCTCCCATCGCATTGATGAACCGCCGTAGGGTACTAATAAAAACATCCGTGCGACTCTCAATTTTAGAGATTTCTGCTTGTCCCACATCCATAGTTTCCGCTAAAGTTGACTGCGTGAGAGAAAGGGCTTGGCGAATCTCAGCCAGAGACATTTCTTCCCGAAGCGTCACTTTTTTTTCTTCAATACGCTGACGTCGCTCCGGGGAAAAGTTCTGAGTCAGTTCTGAAAATTTCCGTGACATGATTTATTCTCCCAAGTTTTTTAGGTGTTCTTCGTAGAGATCCTCTGCTTGTTTAATGTAATCTTGATAAAACCGCTTTTCCTTACCCGTTTTATTTCCACCAATCAGGAGGATAGCGACACGACGAGGATCAAATGCATAAAAAATGCGAATTGGCTTACCGCCCGATTGAATCCGTAACTCCCGCAAGTGAGAAAACTTCGAGCCCTGGATGCCTGAAGAGTAGGGATAGGGAAGATTAGCGCCTCGTTCCTGCAAAAGCTCGACATAAGCGGTAACGTCATCTTGTTCCTGCTCAGTTAGGGTTTCCCACCAAGCATTAAAAACTTCAGTTACCTCAATATCCCACATTCTTAGTCTATATTTTATTCTAAAGTTTAGTATTCCTCCCAAGGAATGTCAATTGGCAATTTTTTTCAAAATAATTGGAAAAATGCCATAGAAGCTTAAAAAGTGCAATTGCC
>JBDGQV010000020.1:0-1825 GCA_042218725.1 Halothece sp.
GATCCGGTTCTGATTCGGTTTCGAGTTCAGTCTCTTCTTCTCCTTTTTCAGCCCGTTCAGCACTCAGTTGATTAATCAGCGACAGCGTGCGATCCCCCAGTTCTAAGGAGCGATCTTCATAAAATACCACTTCCGGGGTGCGACGCAAGCGAATGCGTTGTCCTAACTCGCGACGGACAAACTTGGTTGAGGATTTTAAGCCTGCCATTGTTTCTGCTTTAGCGGCTTCAGTGCCATAAATGCTGACAAAAATTTTGGCGTGTTGGAGATCATTGGAAACATCGACATTTGTAACACTAACCATTCCAACCCCAACGCGATCGTCTTTAATCCCATTCATCAGCATTTGACTCACTTCTTGCTGAATGAGAGACGCTACCCTTGCAACGCGGCGACTAGTTGCCATTTTTCTTGCTCCTTGCAAAACGCCTATTCTATCTTAAATCTAAACACAGTTCCCTTCCAATTGCTTTTCAGGGATTAAGCTGGCAATCGCTGGTTTGCGTTGCCAAGAACGCTCATTTAATGGGAAAATAATAAATATGACTTAATAGCGACTTAAAGCTAATCGGCTAATGGCAAAAACGGTTACAGATGTAATGACAGCCAATCCGGCTGTGGTTCAACCTAACACGCCGCTAAAAGAAGCGATTAAACTCCTTGTTGAGAAAAAAATTAGCGGTTTACCCGTGGTCAATGAAGCGGGCAAATTAGTGGGAGTTCTCTCAGAAGCGGATTTAATGTGGCAAGAAACGGGAGTGGATCCACCGCCCTATTTCATGTTTTTAGATAGTGTCATTTACTTGGAAAATCCCTCTCGATACGAAAAAGAACTTCACAAAGCACTGGGGCAAACGGTTGAGGAAGTCATGACCGATCGCGCCATTTCCATTACCGGCGATCGTTCCCTGAAAGAAGCAGCGAAATTGATGCACAAGCGGGAAATTCGTCGCTTGCCCGTGGTGGATGAAGATCAAAAAGTGGTGGGGATTATTACTCGCGGGGATATTGTCAGAACCATGGCTAACGAGTAGTTAACAATTAATAATGAACAATTAACAAGGGACAAGCAACGATAGACAATGAGGGCAATGCATAGATGATGTTAAGGCGTTCCCAGGGAACGTCTCAAGAAATTTCATAATAACAATCATGGATATTACACCAGAATCAGTCGCAACCCTTTTAAAATCAGATGATTATGGCGATCGCCTGACGGGAATCAATCAACTGCGTCAGTTAGAACCCAGCCAAGCTTTTCCCCTGCTGGAACCGGTGATTAATGATTCCAATGTGCGCGTGCGCTATGCGGCGGTTAGCCAAATGAGTACGGTGGGCGCTGTGGATCGTCAGAAAGCGTTGGAGTTGCTGCGCGATCGACTGCTCAATGAATCGGAAGCCGATGTGCAAGCCGCTGCTGCTGATGCCTTAGGCGCCTTAAAACTGACAGAAGCTTATCCCGATCTAGCGCAGCTCTATCGGCAAACTGAGGAATGGCTTGTAGAGTTTAGCATTATTGCTTGTTTAGGAGAAATGGGGGATCCCCGTGCCTTTGATCTCTTAACCGAAGCCCTCCACTCGGAAAATAATTTAGTCAAAACGGTTGCCATTGGTTCCTTGGGAGAATTGGGAGATCATCGCGCCGTGGAAGCCTTACAGCCCTTTGTGAATGATTCCGATTGGCAAGCGCGATCGCGCCTCGTACAAGCCCTAAGTCGGCTCGGGGGAGAACAAGCCCATCATCTCCTCCAACAACTTGCCCAAGACGAAGCGCAACAAGTGGCCGAAGAAGCAAAAAGAGCCCTAGAGACCTAAACATCTATCG
>JBDGQV010000200.1:0-9522 GCA_042218725.1 Halothece sp.
ACATTTTTAGCCTTGAAAATTTCACCAATAACCTCTTCTACCGCTTGATCCGGTGTGGAAGCGCCAGAGGTGATGCCGACAGTGATTTCTCCTTCGGGCAGCCAATTTTGTGTAACTTTGATATCGTCTTCTAACGGCTTATGTTCAATGGCATTGCCTTCTAGAATCCGGTTTGCCCCATCAATATGATAGGAAGGAATTCCATGATCAATGGCAATTTCTTGTAAATGCGTCGTATTGGAAGAATTGAACCCGCCAATTACCACTAACAACGACAAGTCTTCTTTAACTAAATCAAACATAGCATCTTGTCGTTCTTGCGTGGCATCGCAAATGGTGTTAAAACTCATGAAATGTTCATTTAAATGGGTAGGACCATATTTTTGCAACATGGTTCTTTCAAACAACTTGCCAATTGCTTCGGTTTCACTTTTTAGCATCGTTGTTTGATTGGCAATGCCGATTCTTTCTAAATCCACATCGGGATCAAACCCAGGGGAAGACGCTTTATCAAACTTTCTCATGAACTCGTCTTTGTCGCCGCCATAAAGAATATAATTGGCAACATATTCGGCTTCTTCCATGTTTAAAACCACCAAATATTTCTCAGCAAAGGAACTGGTGGCAACGGTTTCTTCGTGATGATATTTCCCGTGAATGATGGAAGTGTAGCTGCGTTTTTTATGCTTTTCCACTGAGTTCCAAACTTTCGATACCCAAGGACAAGTGGTATCAACAATGGTACATCCTAAATCATTCAGGAGTTGCATTTCATTGACACTTGCCCCAAATGCGGGTAAGATAACAACGTCTTCCGCGCCAACAACAGAGAAGTCTTTTTCTCCTTCATCATTGACGGGAATAAAACCAACATCCATGTCTTTTAAGTGTTGATTGACAGAGGGATTATGGATAATTTCATTGGTAATCCAAATCCGTTGATTGGGGAAGTGTTGACGGGTTTCATACGCAATGGCAACGGCACGTTCTACGCCCCAACAAAATCCAAAGGCTTCAGCGAGACGAATCGTTACATCGCCTTTGGTTAAGCGATAGTTATTATCTCGAATTTCTTGAATTAAACTGCTTTGATATTCAGAATTGAGTAATTCAGTGACTTCCTCTTCGTGGCCAAATCCTCTACGATGATATTTATCGGATTTGTGGAGAGACCTTTTAAAGGCTTTTGTATCCATGCCCATAGTTAAATTGCTAGCTTAAGTAAGCATCTCTAATTTGTTTTCCATCATATCAAGCAGAGGCGAGCGAAATTAGCTTTCAGCCAGTTCTAAATAAAGAAAACCAGGTTTAAATCCCATTTTGCGGAAGCGGGATAGAATAATTCAATGCGTTGGATAAATTCTCGAAAGTAAAACCTTCTTTCCGACTCTGACAAGTCTAGCCAAAATTGTCGAAAAGATACGGCTTCCGCGATCGCGCCTAGATTTTCCGGGGGATATTGTGCTACTCTACTTTCATACTGGGCAATTTCTGTGCGCAATTTATACCGACGCAGTTGGGCTGTTTCAGAATCCAGTATCCCGTGCGTTTCCAGTTGGGAAATTTGCGTTAGAATCTCTTGTAATTCTTGAATTTTGGTCTGCAGGGCTTCTTTTTCCGTGGCAACGCCTTCTGACTGTCGCTTAGATACGGCTTTGGGCAATTCCTCGCAAACGCGATCGATGGTACAATGCAAAACATCCTCGTAAGGAATCGCCTTACATTGTGGCGAGTAAGGACAGTGTTGCGCCCGCAAATATAAATACTCTCGCTTCTTCCCTCGCGTGGTAACTTGTTTGATTCTTAATGGGCATTGGCAAGTTTGACAAATGACTAATCCTGCCAAAGAACGGGGGGCACTGGCTGTTCTCGGGGGTAACTGACGGTTGCGCCGTAACAAGCGATCAATTTGCGCGGCTTCATCCCGGTTTAAAATGGGAACATGGGTATTGGGAATGACTTCGCCGTTGTTGTAGCCTAAATCCCCACGATACACAGGATTGGTTAACCAGCGACGCCCCGTAGCAACGGAAATTCTTTTCCCATACCGACGTTCGATATATCGGACAGCCCCTCGCAAAGAGGCATATAACAGGAAATGTTCAAAGAAATCCTTGACTAAAGGGGCCGTGCTACGGTCGATGACATAGCGTTCTTTCCCGCGACGATATCCATAAGGGGCTTTTCCCGGCGGGGGATGCGCTTGCAGTCGGTTTCTAGCATGTCCTTGTCGTAGTTTCCGACTTCGTTGTTGTTGGTGTAGCGAAGCAACAAACGCAAATAACTCACTTTCACCGGGGGCATGATCGTCTAAACTAATAATATCAGAACTGAAAGCTTCCAGTTGCGCGATCGCGCTTCTTACTGCTTCTAAGGTCTCTCCTAATTCTCCCCAACTTCTAACTAAAACGGTCTCAGGAGGATTTTCCCGACAATCCTGCAATAATTGTTCCCATTGTTGCCTTCCCCCGAGGTCATGGTAAACTTGATCGATACTTCTTCCCCAATCAACCGCTTGTTCGGGAGAATCTAACAGCGGGTCGCTGTAGCAATAAGCAACAACCTTCATGCTTCACTCAGTTCAATAATATTCCCATCCGGGTCTTTGGTAAATAGGGCTGCGCGACCGGAAGAACTACTCTGAAACGGATATCCTTTCTCAGTGAGACGGGCTTTCATTGCTTCCAAATCATCCACGGCTAACGCAAGATGCGGATTGCGCCCCCATTTTTGGGCATTTACTTCTACCGGTTGCCAATTTTCATCCTCAATGAGATGAATTTGATAATCTCCCAGTTGATACCAAATTCCAGGAAACTTCAAGTTGCGTTCAGCTTTTGGCAATTCTAAAACTTCTGAATAAAAAGATTCTGCTTGATTAACATCAGATACTAGGATAGCCGTGTGAAGATAGCGCGTGACTCCCATAAAACGTTCAATCATTGTGTTTTTTTGTGGCACTTCTTCCCCTATTATTACTATAGCATGCAAATGCCCATTTCGCTAGATTTCCCATAAAAAAGCACCCTCTAGGGGAGGATGCTGAAGACTGACACAGCTTAATGTCAACTAGTCGCGACCGCCGCTAAGGGCAATCACTAGGCGTAAAATAAAGATGAACAAGTTAATGTAGGTCAGATACATGGAAAGGGCAGCCGGGAGATATTTGTCATCCTCATAAGTGCGAGGAAGGATATAAAAGTCAACAACGGCCATCCCGGCAAAGATCAAGGTACCAGCGCCAGAAATGCCAATTTCTAGCCAAGTAGGGGTAAATACCCCAAACATGCTGAACAGGAATTGCCCCACTAAGACCACTAATAGGGCAATCACTCCCAGCTGTACCGTTTTGGTAAGTGCCATCCCATCTTCTTCGGAGAGGTTAGATCCCACCGAACGAGCCACAATAAAGGTGGCACCGCATCCTAAAGCGGCAATGCCAACCCCGCCAACGCCAGCACTGCTTTGGAGGGCAACAAAAATTAAACCGCTGAGGGTATAACCGGATAAGAGGCTGTAGAGGGCGAGTAGGGGTAATGCTGTTTTGTTATTCCCGTTTTCAGCAATGCCTCGCGCCACGAAAAAGAGAACTAATTCGGCAATGATGGCAGCGATAAAGGTGGGCATAAATAATTGAGGGGCATTGCTAATCACCCCTAACCCACCATAGGTTCCGACTGCGGTGAGAACCAATCCGCCTCCTAAATAAGGAAGGGCATTGGAAATAACATTCGGCCCAATTATCGCGTTGCCACGGTTTTCTTGAATGGCTTCGCGGAAATTGAAACTATTACTCATAGCAGTTTCTTTGCGCTCAATTTTAAATGATTCTTTATTTCCTATTGTGACTGATCGCGCCCGTAATGAATAGTCGAGAAAACCGATATTTTGTTTAAAGTTGTAACGAGATCCCAGTTCATCTGAGTCTTAACCCCGGTTGGCATTGCTTGTGTTGCTTGCAATTAGGACTCAGCAATATAGCGCTTAACTTTTTCAATCACGGTTTCCAGATGCAACGGTTTGGCAATATAGTCATTAGCCCCGGCTTGCAAACAACGATCGCGATCGCCGGGCATGGCCATAGCAGTAATGGCAATCACGGGAACCTCTTGCCAGTGTTCTGTTTGGCGCAACTGTTGCAACAACTCAAAGCCATCCACTTCCGGCAATTGAATATCCAGTAAAATGAGATGAGGCAATAATTCGCGCGATCGCAGTTCTGCCCCAATCAATTTTTGCATCGTCTTGCCATCATAAATTTCTTCCACGGCATAGCCTTCCAACTCCAAAACCTGACAAATCAAGGCTTGATTAAAGGGTTGATCTTCTACTACCAATACCCGTGGACTATCCGCAGTATCGGAGTTTTCTTTCCCTAGAGGCCGATTAATTTCATCAGTGGCGTCTTCTTTCGTTAGTGTTGCTTCTTCTTGTTCTTTTTGACTGCGCCATTCTGTTAAGGGTAACCAAACGCGAAATACACTGCCTTGGTTTTCTTCTGACTCCACAGAAATTGTTCCCCCATGGAGTTCAGCCAGTCGTTTGGTTAACGCCAATCCTAATCCAGTCCCTTCATGACGGCGGGTAAGAGAAGAATCCAGCTGTTGAAACGGACGGAATAATAAGGCTTGCTTCTCTTGGGGAATACCAATGCCGGTATCGGACACTTCTAAACATAAATAGGGCGTACTGTCATTAATGGGACTATGATCCAGGCGCGATTCTTCCAACAACTGGCTGCCGTAGCGCAAATGCCCGCTGAGTTTCACTTTCCCTTCTTCCGGGGTAAACTTAATGGCATTAGACAGCAAATTAATCAAAATTTGTCGGACTCGCCGTTCATCCAACTGGGCCCGTTCAATTTGATAATCTAGTTCTAAGGATAAAGCAATGCGTTTTTTATCCGCCCGAGGTTGCACCATCCGTAAACATTGATTGCACAAGTCATGAATAACGACGGTTTGTAAGTCTAATTCGGTTTTGCCAGCCTCAATTTTGGAAAGGTCTAAAATATCATTAATGAGTTGCAACAAGTGTTCCCCACTGCGTTTAATCGCTTTCACTTGCTTGAGTTGATTGTCGCTGAGGGAATCTTTGCGTTGTCGTTCCAGTAAATCGGCAAAGCCCAGAATACTATTGAGAGGTGTTCGCAACTCATGAGACATGGAGGCCAAAAACTCTGACTTCATTTGCGAAGCTTGGGCTAAATCCTCATTAACTTTGCGCAGGTTTTGTTGCACTTGCGCCCGTTCAATGGCCACGCCTAACGTACGGCAAGCCGCCAACACCATATCTTCTTGGATTTTACTTTGTAAGGGATTTTCCGACCGCGATTCCAAAGTGAGAACCCCAATAATTTCCCCACTATACCCGGGAATCGGAAACAGTCCCAGTTGTCCAATGCCAGGATGACGAAACGCTTCGACGGCTTGAGGATGGTTAGCATAATCATCTACAAAAAGGGGCTTCCCAGTTTCCACTACCTGCCAAAGCAACCCTTGTCCATAGGGAATGCCTTGTTTCATCTGTTCTTCCATTTCTGGAATCGATTCCCCATAGGTAGCCACAAATTGGGAACTAATTTCATTGACTAATAGCCCTGCTTGCCGATTCTCGCCATCGCCGGTAATGACTTTCACATCGCCAAAGGCCGCATTCGTGCTTTCAATGAGATAAGACAGGGCAAATTGACCAATTTCCTGAATTTCTGTAGCGGGTTGCAGGCGTTCGGTTAATCCTAACAGAAAGGTCAGTCGTCTCAGTTCGCGGTTAACAATATCTTGGGAATCTAAATCAATTGCCAGTTGCCGGATATTCAGCAAATATCCGCCGTCGCTGGTGGCAGTGACCAGAATATGCAAGTTCTCTCCAGAGGGTTGTTCAATGTTGCAAGGCGTCGGATTCGAGTCCGCTTTTTCAATGGTGTCTTCTAAAATTTGTTGTTGCCCGGCAGACCAATTTCCTTTGCTTGCCATGGCGTTTAAAACGGCTTCTTGAGAGGGCTGTTGCGCTAACCAGTCTGGCGAAAACCCGCCGAGGATGAGAAAAGATTGATTGTAGTTAATGAGGCGATAACTGTGATCAAAAATCGCGATCGCGCGATCAACCTGTTCTAAGATTAACGCTTGTTGCTCTCTTAGTTGCTCTAAATCCGATTCCAGCGACTCTGACGGCATTCCCAATTCAGACCAATTCCGTTACTTGATTCAAAACCAATTCACTGATCTTATCAAGGGGGTCTTCCCTTCGTCTTAATTCTTGAGAAAGAATTTTTGTTAACACCTTCTTGCTAGATTATATCTTTTTTGTCATCCTAGAAGTAACAAGTTGAGAATTATTTGCATCTTTTGAGCAGGGAGACAAACGTGAGTGGATTGAAAAAACAAGTAACAACCTTTGTGCTAGAAGGGCGTTTTCTGGAAGCTTTAGGAAAATCCCCCCTAAAACCGAAGTATCTTCGCCTAGCGACAGCTGAGGGAGAACAATTGATAAAACTCAGCAAAGAAGTGCGACCGTTAGTCAATCAAAAGCAATTTCCAGTGGGAACTTGGATTACCGTATCCGGGCGAGATACTTACAAGCCGAAAAAAGGCAAGTGGAAACGGAAAATCCATGCCATTGAACCCCATCAAGTAACAACGACACCCTCGACGGCAGATCTTGCTTCTTACACTGCCCCTTTACCTGCAACAAAAGACAATAAAAACAAAGATAAGAAAAACAAGAAAAAAGAGAAAGAGAATAAAAAAGAGAACATTCTAGTGTGTCAAAAGTCCTCTTGCTGTAAACGCGGGGGAAAAGCTGTTTATCAAGCAGCCCAAGAGGCAGTGGAAAAACATGAACTCCACGATCGCGTTCAGGTCAAACCAACCGGTTGCATGGGAAAATGTAAAAAAGGACCTTGTGTTGTCATGCAAGGCAATAAATCCCGTCATTTGGGCGTGGCGCCAGAACAAGTGAAAGAGTTGATTGGGCAACAATACGGTATTTGTGTTTCTTAATGCTGATCTGCAATAAAGATTCCCCTAACAACCGCTTTGATCTTTCCAAGCCAGTTGTTAGGGGAATTATTGTGTCTGGGATGCCAGGATATGGCGATATTTTAAGACTTTTGGGAACTGTTCCCAACAACTTGCGCTTTTAAGTCATTAAACTCAGACAGCAATTCCTGACGGGTAGAAGCGCGCAACAGATAACGATAGATAAACCAACCGGTATAACCGAGTCCCACTAATTCAAAAATCGGCGATAATAGAGGAATGCCGTTGATCGCGCCCAGGACGGCAAAGGTTACTTTAACCGTAATAAAAGCGGCAATGAAGAGTAGAATAACCAGCAACGGTTGCTGATAGTCAGCAAAAAATTGTCCAACGTAGCTGGGAAGTTTAGAGATGACATCAACCACAGGTTGAACTTGTTGTTGCCATTGTGGTTGATTATTGGTAGGGGCAAGTTCGCCGCCAGCTTCCGTACTAATTTCTTGTTGGGTTTGTTTTTCTTTGCTTTCGGTTGTTGGTTCCATAATTAACAATTCCTTGTTTTTAGAGCAAACATCTAATCACTAATTTAGACAATCGACACTTGCCATTGTCTTGCTTTTGCTGATCTTATCAAAAAAATACTAAACAACTGAAATCTAGGTTTGATCGCGAATTTAGAATTTATTTCCCTGATAGTTACCCTGTTCAAGGATCTGTTCCAGACGCAACCAAAGCCGACAATTATTGATGGATTTGTGAAGTTTTGTAAAGTCAATTCCAGCTTTGCGTTAGTTGATTTTATTATGAATCCCCCAAAACTGGCGAATGTTGCTAATCACTTGGGGACAAATTCGCAGATCAGCATGAGAAACACCAGAAACGCAAACACATTTGGCATATTGAAATTGAGTAGAATGAATGGAAATTGTGCCATCTGTTCCCAACAAATAGTTGCTGGCAATGCTTAATGTTGGAATGACTTTGGCAACATTTTCTGCTAAATCTTGACGGTTTTTTGCCAATTCTCTAGCAACCCCAATTCCCAAACGAAAGGGATCAATGAGACGGGCTAGCGTTGCCCCTTTAACAGGAGAAGCAATTAATACTAAGCTTTCTACTCTTGACCATAATTCGGGATGCTTTTGTAGAATGTCCAACCAAATCAATCCCCCCATAGAATGTCCAATGATTTTAATGGGAACTTTGGGAAAATTATTCAGGTAGTGTTGCGCGATCGCGCTAACTTTTTGAATTAACGGATTCATCCGCCACCAGGTTCGATAAAATCCTAAGTTGGGCGTAATAATCACTGTATTTTGCAACTGTAAACGGTTAGCTAAGGTTCGCATCGTAACGGAAGTATCCGCCCAGCCATGTTGGGCAAAAAGAAGATAATCGGGTGATTGGAACATTTGGCAATTTATTATTGTCTTTACTGCTTTCTTGGAGAAGATAAAATAGAACTCTGAACGATTGGAACCGTATTTTAGAGGAAAACGTATGCGAGCGATCGCGATGACAACCAATGGGACACCGACTGTCTTACAACCCCAAGATGTCATCAGTCCCAAAATTAAGGGCTCACAAGATATTTTAATCCGTCTTCACGCTGCTGGCATTAATCCCATCGATACCAAATTGCGCCATCGCGGCACCTTTTACCCGGAACAACTGCCAGCGATATTAGGCTGTGATGGGGCAGGCGTTGTGGAAGAAGTCGGCAGTGACGTCACCCGCTTTCAAGTAGGAGATGCGGTTTATTTTTGCCATGGCGGATTAGGGAAAAAAGGTACGGGCAACTATGCCCAATATGCTGTGGTTGATGAACGGTTGGTTGCCGCAAAACCGGAATCTCTCTCCTTTGCGGAAGCGGCGGCTGCGCCCTTAGTCTTGATTACTGCCTGGGAAGCATTATACGATCGCGGGCGATTAGAAGCTGGCAGACGGGTATTAGTTCATGCCGGCAGCGGCGGTGTTGGCCATGTGGCCATTCAACTGGCAAAATTAAAAGGGGCAGAGGTCTGCACGACGGTTAGTTCCTCAGAAAAAGCAGAATTTGTTAAGAATTTAGGGGCGCATCCGATTAATTATAAAGAGACCAATTTTGTGGATGCCGTTAATGATTGGACGAATGAAGAAGGGGTGGAATTAGCCTTTGATACAGTTGGGGGAGAAACCTTAGAAAAAACCTTCCCTGCTGTGCAATTATATGGGGATGTGGTGACGTTATTAAATCCCAGTGATAGTACCAATTGGAAAGAAGCGCGATCGCGCAATCTTCGCATTGGGTTAGAGTTAATGTTAACCCCGCAACTAACTAATAATTTCGAAGCTCAACTTGCCCAAACGAAAATTTTAGAACAATGTTCCCGTTTAATTGATCAAGGCGGATTAAACATTCATCTGAACCAAACTTTCTCCTTAGAACAAGCGGCGGAAGCCCATAAGACACTAGAAGCCGGTGGTATGACTGGCAAATTAGCGTTAGTCATTGACTAGCAAATTAACAAAACTTTTTTGAGTGATTAGATTGAACTAAGTA
>JBDGQV010000201.1:0-8217 GCA_042218725.1 Halothece sp.
ATAACCTCAATTGAGCGAGAAGATTATGTCCTTTTATCTGTCAGCAACTTGAACAGAATTGTCGTTATCGGAATTGTTTTGTTAGGGGTAGTCGTTTTATTTTCGACTTTGTTTTTATTGGGATAATTTCAACTGATAACACGGAAGATAACCCAGCCTAAGGCCAATAAACCAGTCGCAATAATCGCATAACCGGTTGCTCTTCCCAAAGAATAGCGTGGCGTAAAATAGTATTCCGGTTGGTTAAGTCGCTTTATTTCTTGTTGGTAATCTCGGCAAGCTAAAAGCAAACTGACGATTCCCAACCCGGTTAGAAAAAGGCTAAACAAGTGAGTAAAGCCAAAAGTAGCAATTTGATCTGGCGATAGCGCGATAGACGCTTCGCGTCGGCTCCGGAGGAGCATCGCGACTTGGTCAATACCGACGCCGGTACTAATTAGCAGGAGACTATTGCGAATAAATGAGAGTAGGGAACGATCCGCTGCAATCCGATTGCGTTCTCGGGCTAATTGGGCTTGCACATCAGACGGATAAGGATTGCTCATCATTCAATGGCTGGCGTTGGGCAGGAGACAGCATCAGGAAAACCAAGCAACTGGGAGAGAGAAAAGCAGGTAAAAGGGGCTTCCGGCACCGGAGGTTCCGTTCCACTGGCGACCCAAAATAAGCCGCTGGCTGGCTCAAATACCACTTGACGCAGGGAACCATTGCCGCCGATAGTAAGATCGTCATCAAAGACACTGCGGGGCGTTTCGTTTCCTGTTGCGGGATTGACGCGATCGCGCAAAACGGTAATCGCTTCTTTGGGATCAATGTTTCCATAAACCGAATCTTGGCCATCCGGTTCGAGAAGTTGTTGATAGCGGTGGAAGCGGCTTTTACTGGAAGGGTTAGGGAGATCTCGCTCCACAAACTCTTCTGCCACAAAGTGATTGGAAGCATAGACGGTTCCCTTTTCATCAAGAGAACGTACAGTACTCTCAAAGCCCATCAATTCTAACACTGCCCTTTCAAAGATTCTGTGGTTTCCCCGGAAACAACAAAAGTTTCTAACTCTTGCAAAGGAACGGAAATACTTTGACGTTGATACCGTAAAATAACTGTTTCAGCAGCAACAACAGGCAGAACGATTCCCAAACTGCTTAAACTTACAATGAGGTAACTTGCAAGTCGCAAAAATCGGGGTAGCGGTCTTCTGTTACTACTGATTTGATTGTTTGATTCCATGAATGTTTACCATAAAATATGGAGGGGTTTAAGAAATCGTTCCGGTTTGGTCCTGATATTCCCCCATCTTGCCTAATTTCTGATTTAATGGGGGAATTGACGTTTAACGGTTAAAAATTGTAGCCGACACTAAGGGTTAACCCTAAGGCCGTATCATCGAAGAAACCGATATTCACTTGAGCATTTGTGGTAAATTCGCCAATGGGAACGTCGAGACCACCCGCCATTAAGAACTTCAAAACGCTATCATCTCCAGTGGTAATGACAACGCCAGGACCAAAATAGGGAACAATGGCCTCATTGCCGCTAATATCAATAAAGGACTCAAGACGGACATCAACCGTAACTGGAACCGCAAAGGTTACCTCATCTCCAACAATAACCGAAGGGCGGAAAGAAACATCTGTCCCTCCTTCCGGACTGTCGATAAGAGACAAAAGACGAAATTTACTGGTAACCGCAAAGGCACCAAAGTCTCCAAATGTATTTTCAACTAATCCCAGGCTTCCACCAATGCCAAAATAGTTGGGGGCACTTGGTCCAATATCCCTCCTGCTTTGTGTTAGTTTGTCATTAGAATGAGCTGGTATTTCTTTTTCTTGAACAGGAGTGGATAAAAAAAGCGTTTCGCTTTTTGTCTGCTGAGGATGGGTAACAAGGTTACTTGTTGCAGCCTCATCATTAGTAGCAAATGATTCTTCCTTAATATTGGGATTAGCTAGCAGAATGGATACTCCCTGAGAGGAATCTCCCTTTGATTTCCTAGTTAACTCGCTTATAGAATCAACTGGCTGATTTGTATTGGCTTGGGCGATTTGTTCAACAAAAATATTGGCAAAAGCAACAATGCTTAATATCGTGAAAGTCCGTTGCAGGATTGTATTCATGACAACAAAAAAATCAACGTAGAATGTTAGTTATGACAAAGGAAAGAAAAGCCTGAGAAGGGAAGTTAACAAACCCATCATGAAAATGCTTTTCACCTAAGTATTATAATCTTATTTAAGTGAAAACGCTCAGAAAATCAGTATGCTTCTAGACAAAAGTATTAATTTAACAAAATCACTTAAGTGTTAAATAAATAGAACTAGCTTCGTAATGGGAAAAGCGTCATCAAAACTTTCTGGATGGGGTTTGCAATAACATCCACCCGGTAGAAAGGTGGATGTATTGTTATTATCAGAAATGCTGAGCGCGGTAAGCCTTTAGTTTAATTGAAGCTGAACGGCAAAGCTAATCGCGTTCGTTTAACTTTGACCTGCAGGGTTTTGCAACATTTCTAAGGCATCGTCGATGGTGAAACTGGCTGCTTCCTGCCGCGGCGGAAATTCCTCAAACGTTGCAAGAAAATCGCCGACAAAACTCTGTGCTGGCAGTAATAAAAAGACATGATCGAGATACCAATCCCAATAGGTATTAGAGGTAATCGTTGCCCGCTCATAGGGATCTGTGCGTAAATTATAGAGCCAGGGGATACGGGTTTTCACAAACGGTTCACCCCAAAGGGCAAGGGTTCCTGGGGTTCGCTGTTGGGCAAAATGAACCTTCCAGTTGTCGTAGCGCATCGCTAACAAGTCGCCATCATCGGAAAAGTAAAAATACTCTTCACGAGGCCCTTCTTTAGTTTCGCCAGTGAGGTAAGGCAAAAAGTTGTAGCCATCCAAGTGAACCTTGAAGGTTTTATCCTCAGCCGAATGACCATCTAACAGCTTCTCTTTAATCTTAGGGTCGCCAGCTGCTGCCAATAGCGTGGGCATCCAGTCTAAGTTGGACATAATATCATTGGAAACGACGCCTGCTGGAATATGACCCGGCCAGCGCACCATAAAGGGAACACGGAATCCTCCTTCCCAACCAGTATTTTTTTCGCCTCGAAACGGTGTCATGGCTGCATCAGGCCAAGTATTCATATGAGGGCCATTATCAGTGCCATAAATGACGATTGTATTATCGGTAATGCCAGCTTCATCCAGCGCATCCAGGATTTGGCCAACATTTTTGTCATGGTCAATCATCGTGTCATGGTAAGGGGATTGCCAGCGACCCGCTTGACCTAGGCTTTCTGGCTTGGTGTGGGTTCGAAAGTGCATGTGAGTGAAATTCGTCCACATGAAGAAGGGTTGTCCATCATCGGCTTGTGCCTTGACGTATTTTACAGAACGATTGGCAATATCATCGTCAATGGTTTCCATGCGCTTCTTTGTTAACGGGCCAGTATCCTCAATACGACCGTCTGCAAAGCTGTGAATGACACCACGAGGGCCAAACTTTTTACGGAAATTGGGGAAGTCTTCAGGGTTAGGATAGTCTGGCAGTTCCGGTTCTTCTTCCGCATTGAGGTGGTAGAGATTGCCATAGAATTCGTCAAAACCGTGGTTTGTGGGTAAAAACTTATCCTTGTCGCCAAGGTGATTTTTCCCAAATTGGGCTGTGGCATAACCTAAAGGTTTCAACAGTTCAGCAATAGTTGGGTCTTCCGCCTGTAAGCCAATATCAGCCCCTGGCAATCCCACTTTACTGAGGCCAGTCCGGAACACACTTTGCCCCGTAATAAAAGCAGACCGTCCGGCTGTGCAGCTTTGTTCGGCATAGTAATCTGTAAACAGTATGCCTTCATTGGCAATGCGATCAATGTTAGGGGTTTCAAAGCCCATCAAGCCTTTAGTAAAGACGCTGATATCACTCTGACCAATGTCATCACCCCAAATCACCACAATATTGGGTTTTTCTGTGTTATTGCCTGTGGCATTAGGATTGGGGAGGGCAACCACAGCAGAAGGATTAGTGAGAAATACGCTGATTGCTATCAGTGGCAACAGCAACCATTTGAATAAACAGTTGGCATTCATAGGGTAATTTTCCTATTTTTTGAAAGTATATGTAACTCCGATCGCGCTCCCTGAGTTTTAGAAACAGGTGGCGATCGCAGTCCGAAGTTGAATAAGGGTAAGTTCATGTTGAGATTTGCTCCGAAATTAAAGATTCCAATCATACTAACTAGCTATCGGATTGGTACTGGCTTGCTTGGTTAGCTGTCGTTTCACCCAAATTTGGTAGGGCAAGGCAATAATCGTACTGATAATGACATAGGCAAAAATGGGGAGGGTTGATGCGGATTGATTGTTTGCTAAAGCAATAAAGAAGGCCAATCCGGCATTGCGCGCGATCGTGGCTGTGGCGAGTGCAGAACGGCTCTCTAATTCTGGACCTCCTAAACTATGGCCAATGGCAAGCCCAAGGATGACCACAAGAGCAAAGATACTCAACGATTGCAAGCTAATTTGAGGTAGGAGATTGATACTGAGGGCAACCAGAAAAGCGGCCAACACCCAAAATAAAGTATTGGCAATTGTAATCATCAGGCTGGAGACTTCATCCGCTAAATCAGCAACTGCCCAACGCACCAGAATGCCAATCCCCAACGGCAACAGTTGCACGATCGCGATCTGTTTGGCGACGCTCAATGTGGGGATCTGAGCTTCAGTATCAGGGAAAATTGCAGCAAAGACCGTCAATAAGAGGGGAGTAATGATCACTGCTGAACTCGCTAGTACCACTTGCAGTCCCGCAATCATCGATGGATTCGTCCCTGCCATCCCAGCTTTTTTGGTCAATAGAGGCGCAGCGGGGGCGGCCGCTAACAGTACCAAAGCCAGGTTGCTACGGGAAGATAAATCAAATAAGTAAAGAAGCCCAGCAACCGCTAGCGGATATAATACAAGCACTGACAACAACGATCGCGCCAAGAAACCAGGTTGCTGAAAAAAGCCGAATAATTGATTGAGAGGAATGGCAATTCCCATCGTCAACATGAGAATGAAAATGGTAATGCCAGCTAAACTTTTCAAAAAGGGACTGCTTAGAGAAAAGATTTCCCCAAGTTGCACTTCCGCCAAAATTAATGGGGCAAAGGCAACGATTCCGATAAACAGGAGAACAATACCAATACTAAAGCCAAAGGAAGCATTGGGAGTATATTTGTAATCCCGTTGCTCAATCCGTTTTAGGATAGTCCAATGACTAATAAGCGCACCGGCCAATGCCACCACACCCAGGGTCATCAAACTCAGCCCAATTAGCCGTTCCTCACTGATTTGATTTACTTGAGAAGGAGAATCTGTCTTTTTCAGATACTGAAAGAAGCGATCAATACCAAACCCAAAGCTAATCATTGACAATGACGTGCGTATCCAAGCCAGGAGCGTGCGTTCCTCTGCCGCCCGGTTGCGATCGCGGGCTAGTTCTGTCCGAATTTCAGCCAAATCCGTGCGATCTACGGCTAAATCAGTTCGCATAGCAGACATTTCAGTACTACTCATCCCCGAAAACGGAGAGGCTTGGTTATCAGAGGGAGACGGTTGCTCTGGGGAAGTCATAGGCAGTGACTGGCTGGATTAATATCAGAAAGTATCTTCTGTGGTCAGAGATTTCACTAAGCGAAAGCCAATGTGGTTGGTTCCAGTATCCGGTGCTTGGGATTCACGGGCCGCGGGACGATAACGGCTGCAATAGTTTTTGGCGCAAAGATGAGACCCTCCTTTAATCACATGCATTGCCCCATCCCTTGGCTTTTTGGGATCATAGCTTTCAGCTTGGCTCGGACCCCTGGGATCGCGACGATACGCTTTACTGGCATGGCTCACACTAAACCAGTCTGTCGTCCACTCCCAAACATTGCCGGTCATGTCATAGAGACCGTAACCATTTGCCGGAAAAGACTGGACTGGTGCAGTACCTAGGAATCCATCCTCTTTGGTATTAAAAAAGGGGAACAGCCCTTGCCAAGTATTGGCATGCTTTGCCGAGTATTGATTCCCCCAAGCATAAGTTTTGCGATTTAACCCTCCTCGCGCCGCATATTCCCATTGGGCTTCTGTGGGCAATTCTCGCCCAGCCCAGTTAGCATAAGCAACTGCATCTTCATAGGCAATGTGCACCACTGGATAATTTTCTTGCCCAGCAATGCTACTATCAGGACCATAGGGATGTTGCCAGTTCGCTCCTGGCATCCACTGCCACCAACTGAGGTAAGCCACTTGCTCAATCCCTTCTTTCGGGGGAACAAAAACGAGAGACCCGGGGGCGCGATCTGCTTCCGATAACTCTGGAAATTCTTCCGATGATAGCGGACGTTCGGCAACAGTTACATATCCGGTTTCCTCAACAAAAGTTGCAAATTGGGCATTGGTAACTTCGTGGGGTTCTATGCAAAAGCTGCTAACTGTAATATCTCTCGCGGCTTGTTCTTCTAAATACTGAGGGCGATGTGACCCAATGGTATAAGTGTCGCCAGAAATTAATACCATATCATCAGGACAAGAGGCTGCTAGACTAGGGGACTCCTTCAGGAACAGACTCAGGGTCATTAGCAGTGTAAAAAGTAGGAGTTGCAATAAGCATTTTGCATTCATCTCAAGATTGATCTAGTTTATTGAGGAGGCAATGGTTCCTGAATACATTAATTAGAAATAGGAGAACATCACCCCCTCAACTCGATGAGTGAAAATTAGGAGGTTTTCTCTAAAACTCTATGAAAATTTTAGGAGGGAGTCATCCTCCAAGATGGATGAGAAATGGGGGAGAGGGGTTGCACAATATGTCGCCACCATCGGATTCTAAGCCGGTGAATCTTGCGAAGCCCCTGAAGGCTTTTCTGGGAGAGGTTTAGACTGTTGAGGTTCTTGCCTCCAGTCATCTGCCAAAGACTTGAGGATGCTGGATATGGGCACCGCTAATAGAATCCCAACGAAGCCCGCTACCTTCGCGCCAACAAATACGGCCACTAACAACCAAATGGGATTAACCCCCACTAGATTTCCCATCACACGGGGAACAATGACATTATCCACAATTTGCCCTAGCACCAGAGCAATTACAAATACCTGAAGTCCCGTGCCCAAGTCTTGCAGCATCAGGAAAAGACTGCCCGAAACTTGCGCGATCGCGCCCATGAATGGCAACATGCTCGCCATGCCGATAAAAAAGCCAAACAGCAACCCCAAGGGCACTCCCAAGAGCGTGAAAATCACACTGAGCACCACGCTAAAGCCAGCGGCAATCATTACCTGTCCGCCCAGGAAGGTGCGCAATTTAATTGGCACTTGACTGGCTAAACGCTGTCGCCACCAAGGGGGAAGCCATTTTAAGATGCCCTGCCAAGCCTGCTCGCCGCTAATCAACATGAAAATCGTTAAAATAATGATAAAAAAGAGCGTCAGCCCGCCGCTGAAACTGTCTAGCACAATGCCCAATAAGTTCTCTGCCAACCGCTGCAAAATCGTCGTGAGCTGTTCGGTAATCTGACTTTCAAGGGCCTCTAAAGAGTCGCCAACTCCTTGCAAAAAGGGGAGCCCTTTGAGGCGATTCAACCAAGCGGCAACTGAATCAATCCAACTCGGCAACAGTTGAACGAATTGTTGCAATTGTTGCAACAGAGCGGGAATGAGCAAGACACCCCCTAGCACCAACAGCACTGATCCAAGGGCAAGGACGATCGCTAAACTCCAGCCGCGTTGGCACCCGTGTTGCTGTAAAAACCGCACGGGAAAGTCCAGTACCAGAGCCAAAATCACTGACAAGATAAAGATGCTGAACATCGGCTGTAGGTAATTGAGCAACTGCACCAACAGCCAACCGTTGAGAAACCACAAGGGAAACAGCAGGCTATTTCGCAACCATCTAGGAGTAATTTTAGAGATCGGCATTGAGGTCGTCCTCTCAGACTGGTTTATTCTTATTATTGCGTGTCAGCTTTCGTCCAAATCCATCAGTTTCAAACTCAGCGCGATCGCGACAATAGAAATGGGGATCACCAAAAATTCCCAATGAACGATGCCTGTGGAAAGTTCTTCTAATAACCCTTTCACAAAAATTACACTGAGCAGCACCACCAGCACTTCCATTAAACTTTTCTTCAAAGTACTGATACTGGATACGTAAACTACGTCTCGCCGCTTACGCTGAGCGAGACGCTTTTAGCAGCCCTGGATC
>JBDGQV010000202.1:0-9163 GCA_042218725.1 Halothece sp.
TTATACGCCCCGTCCAACGTCTAAAGACGCTTGGTTTTACGGCGCCCTTCTATAAACACTTGTTTTCTCTTCCTGATTGGCTTGCTGATGCTGGGTTATTCGCTACTGTCTCCCCCAACGACAACATCTTTAATGCGAAGACTAGGGCTGCCGCAACCCACGGCTAAACCGCTTTGGCCGCCTTTGCCGCAACCGCCGGATTCATCCCAGTAGAAATCGTTGCCGATGGCTTCAATGTTAGCTAGGGTTTTGAAGACATTGCCGGAAAGGGTAACATCCCGCACTGGTTCAGCAAGTTTGCCATTGCGAATCATCCAGGCTTCCCCAGCTGAGAAAGTAAACATTTCACCGTTGGTCATGCCGCCTAACCAGTTTTTGGCATAAACTCCCACGGGAATATCTTGGAATAAGTCTTCCACTGGCGTATCGCCCCGACCAATCCAAGTGTTGGTCATGCGTACTAAGGGGGGATATTGATAGTCTAAACAACGGGCATTGCCAGTTGCGCTTTCTCCTAGTTTCCCTGCTGTTTCCCGAGAATGCAGGCGCCCCACTAAAATCCCATCTTGAATCAGTTGTGTGGTTTGGGCTGGGGTTCCTTCGTCATCAACTTGATAACTTCCCCGATGTTCCGGTGGGGCAGCGCCGTCAAAAATTTGGAGATTCCTGGGGCCAAAGCGTCGCCCCATAGTCATGATTTCCTGTAAATCAGGGTTTTCGTAAGTCATGTCCGCTTCGGAAAGATGGCCAAAGGCTTCGTGAACAAATAAGCCAGCCAAAACGGGATCAATGACGACGGGATAAACATTTCCGGTGACCGTGGGCAAACTGAGGGCATTAACCGCTCTTTGGGCGGCTGTCGCCACTCGTTCATCAAGGTTAGTGACGTCTTGCCATCCCCGACGCGAGCCGGTGGTTTCTCGCCCCGTTTGGACGGTTTCTCCCTGACGCGCGATCGCGCTGAATCTCGCTTCCAAATCTGCCCAAGATTGTTCCACTAAGGTGCCTTCCGAGGTAGCAATAGTGACGTGTTGGGTGAGGTCGCTATAACTGACGGCCGTGGTGGTAATACGAGAATCATAGTCTCGCAAAAGCCGATTGTAATGCTCGCAAAGGGCTTTTTTGTCCGCTAAGGGGATGTCTCGGGGATCTCCTGCCGGCAAAGGCAACTCATAAACCCCTTCTACTGTTGGAACGGGGGCTAACGTTGTTTTTTGATTGCCCACCAATCGCGCGGCCGCGATCGCGTCTTCGATTTTTTCTTCTATGGTGTGGAGACGATTAAAGCTGGCAAAGCCCCAGCCCCCTTGATAACAGGCACGCACTTGCCCCCCAATCGCCACTTCTTCACTGAGGGTTTCAATTTTTTCTCCCCTAAGGAGGATGTCAGTACTTTCTGATTCTTCCAATCGAATCAGTAAAAAGTCAGCGCGATCGCGATATTTTTGTATTAAATCTGACAGTAGAGAACGATAATTTGTCATTACTTATTGCTTGCTAGTTACTGCTCACTTTTAAAACGAATGCCTAAAAAAATATCGTAAATAAAACCGAAGAAATCTTTTTTCTTTTCTAATAATCCTAACGACTGAGGAGACTCCTTAGCATCCAGTAGAGGCTTCATTTGATAATAAGCCGGCTGATACTTATACCAAGGAATAGAGGGCCAAAGATGATGGACTAAATGATAATTTTGCCCGCAGATGAGTAAATTAAGAATCTTACTGGGATAGACTCTCGCATTCCTCCAGCGATCGCGCTCTTGAAACGGACGATGCGGAAGATAATCAAAAAATAATCCTAACATCCAACCCACAACCAACGCTGCGGAAAACCAATAATTGACCAGATAATTAAAAAACCCATGCTGAATTGCAAAATAAACGATTAATCCGACAATTGAGCGACTCACAAACCATTCTAAAAGTTCATAATTTTTCCACAACCGACGCTTAAAAAAGAACACCTCATGATAGAAAAAGCGCGCAGGAATTAGAAACAGAGGTCCCCCGGTAGAAACAAAATGGTCCGGATCATTTTTGGGATCATTGACATGGGCATGATGTTGGAGATGAACCCGAGTAAACACCGGAAAGACAAACCCTAACATCAGGGCGCTGCCATGGCCGAGGATGGTATTAATGGCGCGATTGCGATGGCCGGCGCGATGAGAGGCATCATGAATGACTGTTCCGGCAAGGTGCAAACATAGAACATTGATACAAAAACAAATGCCGCCTTGCCAATGCCAAAGCCAGTAACCGCAGTGAGATAAGATAAAGAGTCCCCATGCTGTCAGAAACATGCCAACGTTGACATTCCAACCGCCATCGGGATCAATATAATCTTTGGGCACTTTAAGCGACTGTTGCACCTGCACCATATTTTTTTCTTCTCCTTCTAGCTTTCATTAATTTAGGTATTAATTTTTATAAAGGTAATCTCATTTTCTCAAAAAAATTACTAAGATGCAGTTAAAAGTTGATCAAGGGCTCGCTGTTCGAGAAAGTTGCTTTCTTGAAGGATTTCACATAAGCGATTGTCTGTTTCTAATAAGCAAGTGTGACCGCTATCAGGCAAAACCACCACTTGCGAATTGGGAAAATAATTCGCTAAGCGCTGGGCTTCTTTCACTGAAGGCAAAAGTCGATCTGAACCAGCCGCTAATAGTAACACAGGAACGGACGTTTCTTGTAACTGATTCAAATCCAGGTCGAACTGTTCCAATAAAGATAATCGCCAACGGACAGTTTGCGGCGGCACTGATTTCATGGCATTTAATAAGGCCCGACGGTCTGGTGCGGCAATTCGTCCCATTGCTGCGAGAAATGGTAAAATTAATACCGTTGAAGAGCGGTAAATGGGCTCTGGCATCCAACCGGTTCCCACTGCTCCCCAAGCTAAAAACGGACGTTCCTGAAAGGAAGAAGCGGGATTGACTAAAACAACCCGATTAAATAGTTCAGGTGCGCGTTCTACCAGTTTCAACGCCAAGCATCCCCCAAAGGATTCTCCACACAAATAAGTGGTTGATTCCGGTTTATCAATTTGTTCTTGCACAATTAAATCAATAACGACATTCGCTAATTCATCCCAATCACTAAAATTGTACTGAGGAATGGCAAGGGAACGAATATCAAAACATTGATCCAGGGTTGCCGTTTGCGTATGAATCAGTTCTCCTGTACCGTCCATTCCTGGTAAAAAGACAAACAGGGGAGACTCGGGGTGCAATGATTTCGGTGTTAAAAAGTAAGGGTGATCCTGCTGATTCATGAATTTGTTTTCACTAATAACATCCAACTTCCAATAAAGATTGAATTTCTTTTTGACAATAATCCGTTAATTCCGTGAGCCCATATTTAGTCTGTTTTCCTCGATATTTCTGTTGCAATTTTGGTGTAATCCAATAAGGGCGGCCCATTAAAAGATTCGCTCGTTCATAGATTACCATTGGATGCAGCGACCATTGATTAAATAGAGCTTCTGTGGGATCAAACCAGTGTAAAAATTTTAGGGGAATGGTGGCTGTCACTCGCTCTTGCTGGGACGCGATCGCGACCGGCAATAGCACTAAATTCGACATATTCGCCCGCAACAGCAAATGGGCAAATCCTTCTTGAAAAGGTTTGATTTCGGTGGGTGCGGTTAAATTCACCATCGATTGCGCCCCTTCCGGAAATACCGCCAACCAGTTGCTGGCTTGCAACAACTTTCTTCCTTTTCGCACAAAACTGGTGCCTCGTTGAGATTGATCGGCTAAGGGAAAGCATCCCAAAGAATCAACCACATCGCGCAAAACAGGTACTTCTCCCATGTAGTGATGACAAGCAGTGCGTAAAGGATGTCCTAATCCTGCCATTAACATCATGGGATCCATAAAGCTACGGTGATTGCTAACCACAACAACAGTAGCATGGTGAGGAATACGGTTTTGATAGTAAACAAAGAGTTGGGTTCCCAAGGCTTGGAGAAACCCACGAGATAAATTGAGCGGTCGCTTAGAAGCCATGGGGTGTGTTGGAAAGAAACGCCGTAACTTAAAAAATCTTAACGTTTTATTTCAATATTAACCAATTCTCTAATGATTTGCACGAGTTTCGGGACTGAGTTGAATTGACGTTAACTCAAACATCTCTTAAGGTAGAACCAGAAAATCTAACATTTGGTTATAATTTGTTTGATATTTTGGTTTGATCTAAAAAAAAGTACTACTCATAAGAAACCTTTATAAATTCCATAAATGGTTTCAATGTTGCAAATCAAGCCCTAAAAAATAACAAATTATCTGATTTCATTTAATTTCAAACTTCATTTAAAAACCGTTTTAATTTACTCCGAATCATTCCACCTTATATCCTTGGACTCTTTTAATAAAAAAACGATGATTTATGGAACAAAATAAACCCGATAATTATTTTTGTTTAACAACGCCGCTTTACTACGTTAATGATGTTCCGCACATTGGCAGTGCTTATACGACCATGGCGGCGGACGCGATCGCGCGCTTTAAACGCTTAGAAGGGAATAATGTTTTATTCATCACCGGGACCGATGAACATGGTCAAAAAATTCAGCGGACCGCCGAAGAAAAAGGATTATCTCCCCAAACCCAATGCGATAAAGTGGCAGCGAGTTTTGACGAGTTGTGGCAAAAACTAAACATTCAATATGATCGATTTAGCCGCACCACAGCAAAACGTCATGAAGCGATTGTCAAAGAATTTTTCCAACGGGTTTGGGACAACGGCGACATTTATTTAGCCCAAAAACAAGGCTGGTATTGCGTTTCTTGTGAAGAATTTAAAGAGAAACGGGAACTCGTCAACGACGGCTACTGTCCCATCCATATCAATAAACAAGCCGAATGGCGAGATGAAGAAAATTACTTTTTTCGCCTTTCCAAATATCAATCCCAACTGGAAACGCTTTATGCAAACCATCCTGAGTTCATCCAGCCCGAAACTCGCCGCAACGAAGTCTTAAATTTTATCCAACAAGGGTTGCAAGACTTCTCGATTTCCCGAGTCAACCTGGATTGGGGCATTGAGGTTCCCACCGATTCCAAACATACCATTTACGTTTGGTTTGATGCCCTGTTAGGGTATGTCACGGCCCTTCTCGATCCCGAAGACGAACCCACCCTAGAAAATGCCCTTGCTAAGTGGTGGCCCATGGACATTCATCTGATTGGGAAAGACATCCTCCGGTTTCATGCTGTCTATTGGCCAGCCATGTTAATGTCGGCAGGGATTTCTCCCCCAAAGCGCGTCTTTGGACATGGTTTTTTAACCAAAGATGGGCAAAAAATGGGGAAAAGTTTAGGAAATACGCTAGATCCTGTTGAGTTATTGGATCGGTATGGCGCCGATGCCGTGCGGTATTATTTTCTCCGAGAAATTGAATTCGGACAAGATGGAGACTTTAATGAAACCCGTTTTGTCAATGTTTTGAATGCAGACTTAGCCAACGACTTAGGGAACTTATTAAACCGAACCCTAAAAATGGCGAAAAAATACTGCAACAATCAAGCCCCGAACTTAAAAGGCGAGGATTTTCCTGCTGATCATCCGCTCAAACAAATTGGAACCGAACTCAGCGATCGCGTCGCCCTGGCTTATAATAACCTAAACTTTAGTCAAGCCTGCAGCGAAATTAGCCATCTCATTACCAACACCAACAAATACATTGATGAACAAGCCCCCTGGAGTCTCTATAAAAAAGGGGAACAACAACAAGTTGAACAAGTCATTTATAGTATCTTAGAGTCAATCCGTTTGAGTGCCTATCTCCTCTCTCCCATTACCCCGACACTCAGCAGCGACATTTATCAACAATTAGGATTTACGATTGACTTTAACCAACCTTCCTCTTTTAATGACAAAATTCCTTTCCAAGTTCATCAATGTTGGGGAATTTTCCCCGCCCAACAACCATTAGGAGAGGCAAAACCCGTATTTTTACGGTTAGAAGTTCCTGAAGAAAATCCGTTGTAGGTTAGATTTTCTTCGGTTGTGGGTAAGGTAAAAAGAGATAACTGTTTTTATAACCCTACTTTTTTCATAAAGCTGCTTAATAAATAACATAATAGAGGATAAAAAAATGCTGGAAAACTTTGATCACGATCCGGTATTTACACCGAAACAAATTTTAGAGAATCGTGGTCGGGTTGCAATCTTTATTGATGGCTCGAATTTATTTTATGCTGCCCTACAGCTGGGTATTGAAATAGATTACACCAAATTATTGTCATGCCTGACCTCTGGTTCGCGACTCTTACGTTCCTTTTTCTACACCGGCGTTGATACAACCAATGAAAAACAACAAGGATTTTTGCTTTGGATGCGTCGCAATGGCTATCGGGTGATTGCCAAAGATTTAGTGCAATTGCCGGATGGATCTAAAAAAGCCAATTTAGATGTGGAAATTGCAGTGGATATGATGGCCTTAGTTGGGGCTTACGATACCGCATTGTTAGTCAGCGGCGACGGCGACTTAGCTTATGCCGTTGATGCCGTTAGCTATCGCGGCGCGCGGGTGGAAGTTGTTAGCCTGCGTTCCATGACCAGTGATAGCTTAATTAATGTTGCGGATCGTTATGTCGATCTGGATCAAATCCAAGAAGATATCCGGAAAACTCCCAAGTCAGAGACTCCCAACTCGACTCCTCATCCTTATCGACCTTTCCCAAGCTTAATTTTTGATGAAGATTCTTCAGGATAATCCATTTTTTAGGTCCCTGATTTCTCCTGGGTTGGTTTTTCAAAAAATTACCGCTTGGGGAGTAATCGGGGGACTTTTTTTCGCCTTATCTGCCTGTAATAATCAAAACCAAACAACCAATACTCAATCAGACAAGACGGCAACGGCAGAAGAAGAAACGATTCAAGAACGATTCATTTTAGAAAATGCCACGTTAAATCAAGTTGATTCCCAAGGGAAAAAAATTTGGAAACTAAATGTTCAGCGCGTCGTTTATCAGCAAGATAAAAAAAATGCTGAATTAGAAAAGGTTAGCGGTGAATTTTACAAAAATGGAAAGGTTTTTCTAAAAATTGAAGCCAATCAGGGTAAAATTATTGATAACGGCAAGCAAATTAATTTGCAAGGGGAAGTGGTAGCCACTGATCCCCGTAATGGGGCGGTGCTTCGTTCCGAAAGAATTGAATGGTCTCCGCAAGACAATTTAATTGTCATCCCGAAACCCTTAACTGCAAATCATCCGCGATTTAATGCCTCTGCCGATCAAGGAAAATACTATACCGATCAACAAGAGTTAGCCTTAATGGGGAATGTTGAGGGAATCGCCAATGATCCCCCCCTTCGGTTGCAAGGAAAACAGTTAAATTGGTTGATTCCAGAAGACAGAGTCAAGAGTAACCAGCCCTTACAAGTGGATCGCTATAACCCGGAAACCGAAACCATCAGCGATCGCGTTACCGCTGATTCCGGTGAAGCCGATTTAGCGGAAAAAACTGTTTCCCTGCAAGGTAATGTAGAATTTAAGTCCAGCGATCCTCCCTTGCAAGTGGCAAGCAACGCCATTACTTGGCAAGTGGAAGAGAAATTCATTACCAGCAGCAAACCCATTAAAGTCGTGCAGACTGAGAATGAAATCACCTTAACCGGCAATCAAGGCAACATTGATTTAGACACGGAAATTGCCCAGTTTCAAGGGGGAGTCAAAGTCGTCAGTAAAACGAATCAGGCTACGCTTTTTGCCAACCGGTTGCGTTGGAATCTTTCCAATCAACAAATGCAAGCAGAGGGGAATGTTGTCTATCAACAAGAAGATCCGCCTTTAACGAGCAAAGGCAACCAAGCCAGCGGGATTTTGCAAGAAGAAAATATTGTTGTGAAAGGAACAAAACAAGAACGCGTCACTACCGAAATTGTTCCTTAATTAGATGACTTGGTTGAAGAATAAGATTCTTTCGTTGTTATATGGAAATAAAGGACATAAAATAGAGCGAAAATTTGCAAAGGAATAATGAGCGTATATCCTCTTAAAAAGATACTAATATTAAATTGAGAAAAAGCAGTAAAATAAGCTGCACCTAATATAGCGAGTAACAGCTTGGTCAGAAAACTTTTGCGTCTTTTGGTTAAATTGAACATAATATGATTGCTTTGAGAAAAAACTTATGATGTTAAAACCATCCCTTTTTATTATCTAGATAAGTTTCCTTAAACTCTTCATCACTTTTCGTTAAATAAATAATTCCTTCTATTAAACCAATAATCCCCATTATAGGAGATCCAAAACCACAAGTTAGTAAACTAACCAGCAACATAATAATGCCTTCAGTATTATATCCAAGGATAAATTTGTGGATCCCTAAAGCACCAAGAACAATTCCTAAAATACCCGCAGTAATTTTTTTACTGTTAATTTCACTATTATTTGAATAACTCATCAGTTTGTTTTCCTATATATCTTGTTACAATGAATTACAACACTAATTGACCTAAAGGCGATTGCTGAAAGCTACTTGCCAATTCTCCTGATACAAATAAAGCATATAAACGCAAAAAATGATAACTCAATATAGCTCCTAGCAACGTAAATTGGAGAAATTGATTAGACAAAAATTTACCGTAAAAAGCTTTGATAGAACGATGAAAGTATAACTCCAGAATCAGGTGAACACAAGCTAAACTCAATCCAAAAAACAACAAAGGACCAAATAAATGATAGTTTACTGCTTGTTGGAAATTATTATGGGCAGAAGCGAGAAATGAACGAGTTAGTCCACACCCTGGACACGGAATCCCTGTCATTGCTAAAAAGACGCATTTAAAGGGAGACGTGGCTTCAGTATACCCAAAAAAATATGCTCCAATTAAAGGAGATGAGCAGAGACTTAAACTCAGATAACGCTTAAGGATCTGTTTTTGATTTAGCCGAAAACCAACTTGTAACATATAATTGTTGGCAGTATGTTTACCATACCACGATATTTGATGATTTTAACAAGTTTAGTGTATCAAAATCAGAACAATTATGCTGTTAAGGCTTAATTCTAATTATTAAGGGATTCATTGAATCTAAGGGTGAAAGCATTCAAACCATTAAGCACGCCATGAACAAATGTACCTCAATTGAGCTATAGCAATTCTCAGACTGGTGAGGTACGTTGAGAAAGAGAGATTAGATTAGAAT
>JBDGQV010000203.1:0-10699 GCA_042218725.1 Halothece sp.
CTCGCCTTATATCCAATGGCTAAAGCCACTTGGTTTTACGGCGACTTTCTATAAACCTAAAACCAATCGCGCAATATAGAAATAAATTAACACCCCGAGCACGTCCACAGCAGTGGTAATAAATGGTGCTGACATTAGTGCGGGATCTAGCCCTAGGGCCCGAAACAGAAAAGGAAGGGCTGAACCGGCTACTGACGCCAATAGCGCGATCGCGATCAGACTAGTTCCAACAGCAACGGAGACCAAGATATTGCCTTGCAGCCAAAAAGACCAAACGGTTGCGACAGATCCCAGGATGGTTCCCAACAAGATGCCCGCAAAGGCTTCGCGAATAATGACATATCCGGGTCCCAAAGAGCGGATTTCATCGGTATTTAATCCCCGAATCACGACAGTAGAAGACTGTGCGCCCACATTGCCGCCAGTTCCGGTTAAAAGCGGAATAAATGCTGCCAAGGTGACCACTTGTTGTAAGACTGCTTCCTGAGATTGGATAATACTGCCGGTGACGGTATTGGTTAGCAACAACACAAACAGCCAAACTACCCGCTTGCGGGCAACAGCAATTAAATTGGTTTGGAAGTAATTATCCCCGTCTGATTGTACGCCGCCGAGGGTATAAAT
Source organism: Halothece sp. (assembly GCA_042218725.1). GTDB lineage: Bacteria > Cyanobacteriota > Cyanobacteriia > Cyanobacteriales > Rubidibacteraceae > Halothece. Next base: position 625 of record JBDGQV010000203.1, read on the forward strand.
GTCTTCGGTGGTTTCTTGTTCTAAAATGTCCATGACATCATCCACCGTAACCACGCCCACTAACCGCTGTTCTCGATCTACCACCGGAATCGCTAATAAGTCGTAGCGTTGGATGAGACGGGCGACTTCTTCTTGATCAGTATCCGTGTAAACCGAAACCACTTCCCGAGTGACAATATCTGCCAGCAAAACATCAGGCGAGGATAAAACTAAATCCCGCAAGGAGACAATACCGGTGAGATGACGGGAGGCATCGGTGACATAAAGATAGTAGATAATTTCCGAGGCATTCGCCTGGTTGCGAATCCGTTGCAGGGCTTGTTCCACCGTGAGACTATCTTTTAAGGAAATATACTCCGGGGTCATAATGCGCCCGGCAGTATCTTCCTGGTATCCTAGAAGAAGCGCTGTCTGTTTCCGCTCCTTGGGACTCATTTCTGCCAGTAAGCGTCGAACGACCTTGGCCGGCAGTTCATCAAATAAACGAGCGCGATCGTCTGGCGACATTTGCTCGACAATTTCGATGACTTCCTGGCGCTTAAACTCTTCAATGAGGGTTTGTTGCACAGTGGAATCCAGATGTTCGTAAACATCAATGGCTTCCGTTTTCGAGAGCAGGCGAAACGCGATCGCTTGCATGGATTCAGGCAGATTCTCAATCGCCTCGGCAATATCCACTGCCTTTACCGGAACTAACAATGATTTTGCCCCTTCCAAATTGCCATGCTCAAGCAACATTTCCAGTTGGTTTCTTACCAACTCGGGAACTTCACTGTGGGGTGTATTATCTAAGGAAGAAAGCGGTTCAGTCACAGCAACTCTCTGGTAAGCGATCCGATCATCTTCACTATATTAGGTGTTGGTGCAAATCGTTTCCCTCGGTAGATGTCATTTTTGCAATTTTTTTGGCAAAGTATGTGCTGTAATGAATCATTATTTCTGATTCATCCTATAGACGCCTCGCCAGGCTCATCTTTATCTATTTAATTCACGATTTAGTCGTTCGTTAGCAATTGCAGGAGGAAACCATGACCGATCCTAATAATACTACCAATCAAACCAACCAAGAAAATAGCTCCATCGAAATCAGCGATCGTACCAACTCCCTAGTTGAGCAAAATTTGCCCAATGAATCTGATGCTGTCAGACAGGAAACCAAAGAACTCATTGAAGCAATTACCCGCAAAGCCCAATCTGAAACCGAAAAAGCTGGGGAAATTGCCCAAGAGAACTATTTAGAAGCGGTTCGCAATCTCCGCAGTGAAGTGGAAAAACTCAACTTTGATCCTGAAAGAATTGAAGAGTCCATTAAACTGATCCAAATGGATGCCGAGAAAAACTGGGAAGCCGTGGTACAGGAGTTTGAAAGTTTTGGCAATCGTCTCAATGAAGCGGCCCAAGCGGCTTGGTCTATTTTAACCGCTCCTCACGAGCATCCCAATGATCGTTCCGATTCCTCTCAATAACCCCTTAATTCGTCAGTGGGTGTGACGCCAGGATTATAACTTTAGTCACACCCTTTTTCTTAAGACTTGCCAACATCACTCTCAAGCAATGCGTCCTGTTGTGAGCAATCGGTATCCCCCGACAAAACAAGCCAAAGAGCCAACAAAGTGCCACAGCGTCGTCGGTTGCAATACTGCGCGACTGCTCACAAAGACTAAGAGAATGCCAATGGCAATTGCAACTGCCCCTAACATTTTGCCCTCCCTAGGCATGGTAAAGAAAATCAAAACGCCAAAGGTCAGCGATAAAATTGAGCCATCGGCAGCTACTCCTCGCCACCAGTAAGGGTAGCCATCAGTCACAAAATAGACATTTTGTCCTAATAAATAAATGCCAGTAATAATCAGGGCGAAGCCAATGAGTTGAATCAGCAGCTTCATCATAATAATTATTGTTGCCTTGCTTCTGCTTGTTCTCCTTGTTTGGCGATTTGACTTTTGAGCACTGATAGCGCCTCAGCAAATTGGGGATCTTGCAACGTTCCAATTCTAGCGCGATCGCGCTGCAGCGCTTTTTGTTGTTCTTCGCTCATTTTTGAAATAATATCAGGCTTAATTCCTTCCTTATTAATATCGCGTCCATCCGGGGTTAAGTATTTGGCAACGGTTACAGCTAAACCAGAGTTTGCGCCAACGCGACGTACCGATTGCACAAGCCCTTTGCCAAAGGTTTGGGTGCCAACAACAACGGCTCGATTATGATCTTGCAGGGCACCGGCAAGAATTTCACTGGCACTGGCGGAGCCGCCATCCACTAAGACTACCAAGGGTTTATCAGTTAAAGCACTGCCATTAGCCCGTTTAACGTCTGTTTCTCCTTGGCGATTGACAGTCGAAACAATTTTACCTTCATCAATCCACATGCGAGCAATTTGAACGCTTGCTTGGAGCAATCCCCCGGGATTAGACCGTAAATCTAAAATATATCCTTGTACATCCTGTTTTTGAAATTTTTTAATCGCATTTCGCATTTCCTCTGGGGCATTGGAATTAAACTGATTGAGGCGAATATACCCTATTTCTTGACCTTGAGGTGTTTCATGAAGGCGCGTTTTGACAGGATGTACTTCAATGCGAGCGCGAGTAATCTCATAATTTAATTTTTTGTTGTCGCGCTGAATGGTTAAGGTCACATCAGTTCCTGGTTTGCCGCGAATCAAACTTACGGCTTCACTCAATTCCATGCCTTTGGTACTTTTCCCATTAATGGCAATAATTAAGTCTTTAGCAATAATCCCAGCCTCATAAGCCGGTGTCTCTTCAATGGGAGAAATTACCCGGATATAGTCCGTTTTTTCATCCAAAGCAATCTGAATCCCCACCCCTGTTAATTCGCCAGAAGTATCAATTTGTAGATTTTTAAACTCCTGCGGCTTCAGAAAACGGGTGTAGGGATCACCCAGTTTATTGAGCATCTGATTAATCGCCTTATAGGCTTCTTGTTTACTCTCATAGGAACGATTGAGATACTCTTGCCGTACTGCTTGCCAATTGACCTGATTAAACGTAGCATCAACATATCGTTGATTCACAATCTGCCAAACTTCATCAACCAGCTCTTTGGGGCTTTCTCGGAAAAAGGCTTGACTTTGTGATAAATGAAGTCCAGCCCCAGTAACAGCAACAGTTGTTAACATCGCTGCTGTGGCCCCAAGAACAAGTCTGCTTTTCGTCATAACCATAAGCCTAGGGAATCGTCAGAATAAGAATTATGAAGGGTTATGCCTACACTAGCACAGGTTCTCCTCTGCACCGAAGAGAAACAATATTTCGCAAAGTTGCCGGTAACATCTTTAACATAGGCGACTGGGATGCCAAGGAAAACCCGACCAACGTTACTCCTCTGGTATCACCATTGCTGAGTTCGTACAATAACTTGAAAAGGAAGACCAATTTTCCGTATACTTAGTAATTTACGAATCACTAACTAGTAACCATCATGAATTCAACCTCTCTTCCCGTTGAAATTCGACAGCGACGACTGGCTCTCAAACGACAACGGCAAGTTCGAATTGCGCAATCTCTCTGGCGATTATTCCTAATTTCCAGCCTCGCTGGCGGTTTAATTTGGGCAAGCCTCCTACCAAAATGGGGAATTCGGCAACCTCAGCAAGTTAAGATCCAAGGCAATCAATACTTAAGTACCGAAGCCTTACGCCAAATTTTAACCCCAACCCCATCCGACTCGATTATTACCCTTTCGCCGCAACAAATTAAAAACCGATTGCAAAGTCAAGCTCCTATTAAACAAGCCACTGTTGCCCGTGACTTATATCCGCCGCAACTTACTATTGCTATTGATGAGCGAAAACCTGTTGCCATGACTGTTCCCAATCCCAACACCGTTAATCCTTTAGGGAAAGGCTATCTGGATGCTACTGGGGTTTGGATGCCCAAAGAAAGTTATCGCTCCTCTGCCAGCTTGACTCCTTCCTTGAAAGTGATTGGTTATCGCCCCCAATATCGCTTTCAGTGGGCCAAAATTTACCCTCAGCTCCAAGCTAGCCCCGTTGATATTCAAGCTGTGAACTGGCAAAATCCTGCCAATCTTATTTTAGAAACAGAACTGGGTCAAGTTCATTTAGGCGGTAATACGGATATACTTGCCCAACAACTTCAGCTATTAGCAAAACTGAAAAACCTGCCGGAAAAAGTTCCTCCCAAGGAAATTCGCTATATCAACTTAAAAAATCCTGATTTTATCTTGATTGAGTTGAATGATCAATCAAAAAGAATTGATCATGAATAAAGAATGATGGATAATTTTCACAAGTTGGGGTTAGTTAACATAGAACAATTGCCCAAACTGTCTCCCTTATAAAATAAGGTAAGCTAGCAGTAATATTGCTACTTTAATCACTTAATTTAATCTATATAAAACTCGCTAATAAATGAGTTGTTGCACACGATACCTGGAGTCTCAATCCGATCATAACAATGAAAACGCCAGAGCAAGACTCTCCCAATTTTAATTCTCCCTATCTTGCCATCTCGGAAGATGAGAATCATTCGGTTGATGGTCTAGATGATATAGAAAATTTACTCAACTCATCCCATAGTGACCCGGAAAAACCGACCCAACAAGAAGCAAGGAGTGACCATATCGTGCCAGGAAATGTGGCAAGAATCAAAGTAATCGGCGTTGGGGGAGGCGGTTGCAATGCCGTTAACCGTATGATTGCCAGCGATGTGACCGGTGTTGAATTTTGGGGTATTAATACCGATGCCCAAGCCTTATCCCGCGCCACTGCCCCCAATCGACTGCAAGTTGGCGAAAAATTAACCCGAGGCTTAGGTGCCGGAGGCAATCCCTCCATTGGTCAAAAGGCGGCGGAAGAGTCACGGGACGAAATTGCCAATGCCCTAGAAAATACGGATCTCGCTTTTATTACTGCTGGTATGGGAGGGGGAACCGGCAGCGGGGCAGCGCCCATTGTGGCAGAAGTAGCCAAAGAAATGGGATGTTTAACGGTTGGTGTGGTAACTCGCCCCTTTACCTTTGAAGGGCGACGGCGCACGAGCCAAGCCGAAGAAGGGATTTCTGCCCTCCAAACCCGTGTCGATACCCTCATTGTCATCCCCAATAATAAACTCCTCTCTGTTATTGACGAACAAACCCCGGTGCAAGATGCGTTTCGCGTCGCTGATGATATTCTCCGCCAAGGGGTACAAGGCATTTCCGATATTATTACCATCCCTGGCTTAGTGAATGTGGACTTTGCCGATATTCGAGCCGTGATGGCGGATGCGGGATCAGCATTGATGGGGATTGGTACTGCTTCTGGCAAGTCGCGAGCGGCAGAAGCTGCGACCGCTGCCATTTCCTCTCCTCTGTTAGAATCTTCCATTCAAGGGGCAAAAGGAGTTGTCTTCAATATTACCGGAGGCAGCGATATGACCCTCCATGAAGTCAATACTGCGGCAGAAACCATTTACGAGGGCGTGGATCCCAATGCCAATATTATCTTTGGGGCGGTCATTGATGATGAAAAAATGGAGGGAGAAATTCGAATTACCGTCATTGCCACTGGTTTTTCCGGAGAAGAAGACAGCAGCAGCAAATCCGACAAAAAAGAAAGCAAAGCCCCAGCGAAAAACACCACCGCTTCTTCTCAAAAGAAATCAACCAGTTCTGAGACTCAAGACAATCGCGGCTTAGATATCCCGGATTTTTTACAACGTCGTCGTCGTCGTTAAGCAGAGGAAATTCAATTGAAGTGTCCAACGGCATTAACCATTGCAGGATCGGATAGTGGCGGGGGTGCCGGAATCCAAGCGGATTTACGCACCTTTGCCTTTCATCAAGTCCATGGCACCAGTGCCATTACCTGTGTGACGGCTCAAAATACCCTAGGCGTCCAACGAGTGGATCCCCTGTTGCCAGAAGCGGTTGCGGCTCAAATGGAATCGGTGGCCACTGATATTGGGGTACAAGGGGTAAAAACAGGAATGCTCCTCAATGAAGGGATTATTCAAGCCACGGCGCGATCGATCCAAAAATATGGCCTAGAATCTAGGTTAGTGGTGGATCCGGTGATGGTGTCCCGCAGCGGCGCTCAACTGATTGACGATGCCGCGATCGCGCAATTGCAACAGCAGTTAGTGCCCCTGGCGGTGCTGGTAACGCCGAACCGGTATGAAGCTCAGATTCTCTCTGGAAAGGAAATTAATACCTTAGATGACATGAAAGCGGCTGCCGAAGTCATTTATCAGCAGGGGGCAAAGGCGGTGTTAGTCAAAGGGGGAGCAATGTCGGAACCCAACCAGGGGCAAGATGTTTGGTTTGATGGGGAACAGTTAGAAGTGCTCAGCGCAACGCCAGTGGCGACAAACAACAATCATGGCACCGGCTGTACCCTCTCTGCCGCGATCGCGGCCAATTTCGCCTTAGGAAAAGATTTGAAAACAGCCATTGAAGAGAGTAAAACTTATCTTACTGCTGCGTTAGAATTTTCTCTCGATTTGGGGCAAGGAAGCGGTCCCGTGGGGCACTTCTTTCCTTTAAGATAAGTGATAATTGGCAACCCAATACGGATTAATGGCAAAACCTATGGCATCCAACTCTCAGTTTCAAGGCATTTCCTCCACCGCACCTCAGAAAAATCGACCCACCGTTCCCATGTCTGTCTATCGGGAATTGGCTGGGGAATTGCAAAGCACAAAAAACCAATTAGACCAGTTGAAGCAGGAAAATCAGCAACTGCATCAACAAAATCAGCGTTTGCGCTTAGAAATTCGTCAATTGGTGCAATCGGTGAAAAAATTAGAAAGCATGATCAGTGATGGGGATGAACGCTCCCCAACCAATGTTGCAGGGTCTGAACTGCCTCAAGGCGAGCCCGCAGAAAGTTCCCCCCATCGCGATTATAATTTGTCTCACTCAAGTCAAGAAACTTGGTTAAGCCATCAAGAACACACCCCTTCCCGGCAAGCAGAATCATCGCAAAACTCAGACGAAGTCAACGGGTGGTTTATCCTGGCCGCGATCGTAATGATTATTTTGACATTTTCGGGCATCGGATTTATGGTGGCCCGTCCGTTAATTAATAATTCTGGGAAATAAATTGGGGTAGAATGCCTAATTTGTCACTTGAAATCAATTAAAACAATCAATAAACACAACTAGCAAATATGGGAGATATTCAAGCACTACGAGGAACACGAGATATTTTGCCAGAAGAGGTGAATTACTGGCAGCAAGTAGAAACCGTCGCCAAAGAAATTCTCACGAAAGCGGCTTATACCGAAATTCGGCCCCCGATTTTTGAACAAACTGCCTTGTTTGAACGAGGCATTGGGGAAGCCACCGATGTGGTGAGTAAAGAAATGTATACTTTTCGCGATCGCGGCGATCGCAGTTGTACCCTAAGACCAGAGGGAACTGCCGGCGTGGTTCGTGCTTTTATTGAACATGGCTTGCACAGCCAAGGGGTGCAACGACTCTGGTACACCGGCCCCATGTTTCGCTACGAGCGTCCTCAAGCTGGACGGCAACGGCAATTTCATCAAATTGGACTGGAATTGCTGGGATCTCCCTCCCCCTTAGCTGACGTGGAAACCATTGCCCTGGCAACAGATATTTTAGAACGCCTCGGGTTACAGCACCTTACCCTGGAACTCAATTCGGTTGGGGATGCCAGCGATCGACAACGGTATCGCGCCGCCCTGGTGGAATATTTAAGCCCCTACAAAGACCAACTTGATGCCGACTCCCAACAGCGTCTAACCACCAATCCCCTGCGGATTCTCGACAGTAAAGACGAACAAACGCAAGCCATCCTGGAAAAAGCGCCACGCTTACTCGATTATTTAGGAGAACAATCCCAACAGCATTTTGAACAAGTCAAAGCTCAACTCACCGCCCTAGGCATTGACTACAAACTCAATCCCAATTTAGTGCGCGGACTGGATTACTATACCCATACTGCCTTTGAAATTCAATCGGCAGATTTAGGGGCACAGGCAACAGTTTGCGGGGGCGGCCGCTATGATGGCTTAGTTTCGCAGTTGGGAGGCGATGAAACACCGGCCATGGGTTGGGCGATTGGGATGGAACGGTTGATCCTGCTGCTCAAGCAACTGAAAGAACCGCCAGAACCGCGCCTCGATTTTTATATGGTCTCTCGCGGCGATCGCGCCCCGACTCAAGCCCTGATTCTAGCCCAAAAATTGCGTCATCAAGGATTTCGCGTGGAATTAGACCTCAGCGGCAGCCGCTTCCAAAAACAATTTAAACGAGCCGATCGCAGCGGGGCTGTTGCTTGTTTAATTTTAGGCGATGCGGAAGCCGATCAGGGAACGGTTAACGTAAAATGGATGGCAACACAAGAGCAATCTGTCTTTAAACAAAATCAACTGTTAGCCAATAGCGAGGAACTCCGTCAGCAAATTTGGCAAGCAGCCCATCAGGAATAACCGGAAACGATATGGAAACCTGGGAATTTTTCCTGCAAAAAGTTGGTGAAGCGGAGTGGTTGCCGTTAGACACAACCCAGCCTGAACTGCCAACGGGATGGTATACCGTTGCTGCCCGTGCGCAACACCGCCCCCATGAGTTAATAGAAGTCGAACTCAACACTCGCGAGACACCAGACGCGATCGCCAGGGAAAGAAAACGCCAACACGCTTGTCAGCTAGATGAACAAGGATTTGGCATTCTCATTCCCGAAATTCAATTGACTCCTGGCATTTGGGAAATTCAATGCAGTGCTGATTTACTGGATGCCCTATTGGGAGAGGATTGGGCAATTACGCTTCCGTTGCGAGTCACCTTGGATTTAGAAAGCACTTCGATTCAGTTGCAACAACCGGCAGCAACCGACGTTCCCACCGAGGACAATTCCCAGGAGGGAGAAGACTTAGAAGCCCTGCGATCGCGCTTTCTGGCAGAGGCGGATCAAATGTTGGAAGATGTGGTCGCGGAACTGTTCCCCACCTTTCAGGCACCCCCGGTAGATAACAGCAATCAGGTTGCCCCCGCCTATTCGCTGCAACTGGATCAAGACCAATTGATGGCGGATCTGAGCAAACCGATTATTATTTCCGGGCAAGTCATTGCCCATGAAAGCGGATCTCATCCCCCGTTACGCCTCATGATTCGTTTGCGCGATCCTAGAAGCGGCGATCTCATTGCAGAATTATTCCCGCGGCTTCCCGATTCTCCCTTTCCCCTCACCTTTTGTTACTCCCTAACCGTTGCCTCGAGTTGCAGCAGTTATCTCCTAGAAGGAGAAGTTACCCTCTGCGAGGACAATTTACCAGACCAGGCGCAATTTTTTGACCGTCAACAGTTTACTGTAACTGCAAAGTGGGAAAAACTGCAATCCCTTCTGACAGTCACGTCTCCAACAAAATCCCATCCTGCTGCCCCGTTATCTCCCTTATCGGCAAAAGATACCTTATCAAGCGACGTTTCCCCAAAATGGCAGGGCGTGCTGCCGCCTCGACTCTCAGTCAAACGCACTCATCGGAACAAGAAACCCTATCCCAGGCTTCCGATTCTTCCCAAATCATCCCCGCCCCCTCCCTCTCAAGAATATGTGTGGTCAAAACCCGAAGCGGAAGCGTCTGCTGCGTATGAATGGGAATTAATTCCCGAATTAGTAATTATTTCTACAGACGAGACACAATCATGATGGATAATTGGACAAAAGAATTTCTGGCTTTCTGCGATACGGTCAACCAAGATCTCGAAGCATTTTGGAATGAAGTGGAACAATTCACTGAAGAATTCCCTGAATCTTTAGATGAAATGATGCAACAAATGGAAGAAACCATTAGCGAAGAAATTGAAGTATTTTGGCAAGATTTTTTTGAGCCCTTAATCGACTTTGATGAGATGGCGGAATTTGGCGATGAGGATTCCGACTTTGTAATTACGTCCAAAGTGTATCCGGATCAAAACACGCATCCGGCTTGCCAGGGTTGTCGTCACTACCATGGCTATGTTTATGGCGGGAATCTATTTGTCTGCGCCATGCATCCTTATGGTTGGCCCGATGAAAACTGCCCCGATTGGGAAGGAAAAGGCGGTGACGATTGATCCACTCCCACGGAATCCAGCACGTGGG
>JBDGQV010000204.1:0-2534 GCA_042218725.1 Halothece sp.
CGGTTCGAGTTCCCCAATTTCCCATCCCAAAAAGATAGCAGGTTTGGGGTTGCTGCTTTTGAGCGGTGTACAAGCTTCTAAGCCTGCATGTGGATCACCGGTAATGATTACACCCAACAACCATTCGAGCAAGCAATTCACCCTTTTGCTCTAGGAATTGATACAGTCATTTCTTAAAAGTCAAGCTTTTGTTATAAAAAATTACATTGCGTTATACTAGTTTACATTCTGTGAATTAGTAATTTGCTTGAACAAACAATCGGGAAAGTCCGAATTTGAGCTCGGAAGTCTCATAACAAAAAATTTACACTTAGGAAAATTTAGAGATTTTTATGGAACTGCATGAAATTGAAACTGAACTCGATAGTCCTAACCCTCAAGATCGCCTGAGAGCTATTACCGAATTAAGACGCTACGAAAGTGCTTTGGCTGTTCCTCTCCTCAAGCAAAGGATGTATGACAAAGAATTTATGATTCGTTCCTTCGTGGCGATTGGTTTAGGAGTTCAGCAAACTGACCAAGCCTTTGAGTTGTTAGTGAATTTAATTGAGCAGGATCGAGATCATAATGTCAGAGCTGAAGCGGCTAATTCACTGGCGAAATACGGCGAGCGATCCCTTCCCTATCTGGTAGCGTTATTCGAACAAGACTCCCATTGGTTAGTTCGACAGAGCATTTTAGCGGCGTTAGAGGGCAAGAAATATCCTGACATCCTGTTTAAACTTTGTCTGATTGGTCTGAAAGGAGACAATTCAGTGATTCAACAAGCGGCGATTGCCAATTTAGGGCAATTAGCCCAAACTTCTCAAGGGTCTTCTGCTTTAGAACTGCTTCTGTCAGAGGTTAACGCTGCCCAAGGAACAATTCGAGCGCAAGTGGCACTTGTGTTGAGGCAGTTTGATCACCCAAAAGCGCAGGAAGCACTGGTGAAACTGCGTCAAGATTCTAATTGCCAAGTGGTCGCTGCCACTTTGGAGGGGCTTGTTTAGATGTCACGCCAACAGAGCAACAGGGGTCAAGATAATTATCTCGGAATCGCCATTGCCTTAACGATTATGGGATTGTGGACAAGCTTTTTGTTTGTTTTCTTAAATTGGGAGATTTCTCCAAGCCATGCCCCGCAAATTTTAATCGCCATTGGGTGGCAAACTTTTCTTTACACCGGTTTATTCATTACCGCCCACGAAGGGATGCATGGGCTGATTTGCCCCCACAATCTTCAACTCAATCATTTCCTCGGTTTGATTGCTGTTAAACTATACGCGCTTTTTTCCTATAAAAAACTACTGGCCAAACATTGGTTGCATCATCGCCATTCTGCGAGCTCTCTCGACCCAGATTTTCATGATGGGAAAAATAGCGGTTTTTGGGCCTGGTACTGTCATTTCCTGAAAAACTACTGGAGTTGGAAGCGGTTGGGAAGCTTACTTGCCATTCTCAGCTTGATCAGCTTTGGGCTGCAGGTTCCTCTACTCAATCTCTTTTGTTTTGTCTTGTTGCCTTCCATATTAAGTTCACTGCAATTATTTTATTTTGGGACGTTTCTTCCCCATCGCAAACCTCAGGGAGGATATTGCCATCCCCATCGCGCTCAAAGCATTGCTCTTCCGCTTTTTTGGTCATTTATTACTTGCTATCATTTTGGCTATCATCAAGAACATCATGAATATCCTAATGTTCCCTGGTGGCAGTTGCCGAAAATTTATCATCGCAGGCAACATTGCTGATTCGTAAACAGAAACAACTGGCATTGGGCCAAGACGAATCGAGCAGCTAAATCGATTAACAGGCGCGATGTTGTTTGGCTGCGGTGAGCTTTTGGGGCAAGTTGCACTTTATACATGGATCCCCTAGACAAGCAACAAGGCTAGAATTTAATCTAAATCCTTGGCGCAATGGAGAAAAAGTAAACCCCGCTTATGTCAGACTTTTTGGTCATTGATACCGAAGGCAAAGACGAAATTACAGAAATTGCCATTCTCGACAGTCAGGGAGAACTGATTTACGAAGCCTATAATTCCCAACATCCCAGTAAGCAAGACATTAAAATCAAACGCAAACCTTTGGAAACGATTTTAAGCGATTTCGCTGAACTCGCCCAGAACCAACGTCTTGTCTTTCATTATGCCGAACATGATTGCCAAGTCATCCAAGAAAGCTTCCAAAAACTGGGTCAACTTTGCCCCTACTTTGAAACCGATTGCACTTGGGAACTCGCTCAAACCTATTTTCCCAGACTCGACAGTTATTCCCTGGAACATCTCAGCAAACAATTGCTGCTTCGGGTTGACGGGCAATTATTCAATTCCGAATTTGCCCATGCTGCTCGCTATGACGCCCAATTTACCTATCAACTGTATCAGGAAATTCTCAAACGGCACAATCCGCTGCTTGCCCTAAAAAATGAGCCCAATCCCTTCAACGACAGCCGGGTAGATAATCCCTTCCAAACCCATCCCGATTACACCAAACTCTACGAACAAGAATTTGCGACCCTGAAATCTTTGGTTCAGGATATTAAACAAGACTTCAAT
>JBDGQV010000205.1:0-5821 GCA_042218725.1 Halothece sp.
GTCATTGACTAGCAAATTAACAAAACTTTTTTGAGTGATTAGATTGAACTAAGTATAAAATTTATTATTAATGATTTTCACCCGATCTCGTTTAATTTGATGACAAACTAGCGAATACAAATATCATGAAAACAATCCGTTGGAATGAACAGAAAACCAGCAATTACAACGGGATCGGGGAATTAGTTTTGAAACAGTCCAACAAGTAATTAGTACAGGATTAGTGTTAGATATTATCCAGCATCCCAACTTGGAAAAATATCCTTCACAAAGAATTTTTATTCTAGAAATTTAACACTTAGTTCCATTTGTAGAAAATGAACAAGAAATTTTCCTCAAAACGATTATTCCTAGTCGCAAAATGAAGAAAAAAATATTTAGGAGAATAGTTACTTATGGATTCTTTAAATACAGAAGAAAAAAAGATTTTAGAATCAGTAGAACAGGAAGAATGGATATCTGTACCTGATCTAGATCAAGAAATTGAAAGATATCAGCGTTACTTCCAAGCCCATTTAGGAAAAATGAAGGAAATGAATCTTAATATTCCTAAACAAGATTGGGAAGTTTTGAAACAATTAGCAGAAGAAACAGGAACATCTATACCCATCTTGGTGGCAAATATTTTACATCGTTATGTCTCCAGTTATAATCAACAGCAATTGTCTGAGTAAATAAATAGCTTATAACATAATTAATTCCTAAAAAAAAGGAAAATTTATACTCAACGATCTAGGATACTTAAAACGCGATCGCGCAATGACTAATTCAAATATTTACTAAACAAAAATTCGCTCCAATGATAAGGAAAAATTAGGTAACAAGGGTGATGTTATATGATCAGTTATAGTTAAGATTGCTTTTAAAGTTAACTGCCCATTTGTTTGGCGATAAATCTCCAATTGTTGATTAAAGCGATCAATAATCCAATACTCTTGAACGCCTCCTTGGGAATACAATTTTAACTTCGCTTGTTTATCGCGGCGAATGTTGGTTTCCCCTGCTGAGAGAACTTCCACAACCAGTTCCGGGAATCCCGTAAAATGCCCTGCTTCATCTTCAATTTCCTTTAATCGTTCATTGCTAACCCAAACCACATCTGGGATGACACTGTCGCTATTTGATGGGACAATACCAGGAGAAGGAATTGTAATGCCTGCATTTGTACTTTCTGACCAGCTGCCAAGAGCTCTACTAATTTTTTCAATGATTTGTTGATGTTTCCAATGGGGGGCACGCGTCACAAATAATTCTCCGTCAATTAATTCATAGCGGGTTCCTTCACTTTGGGGGAGTACTTCTAAGTCGTCGGTGGTCCAGCGAATAGGATTGCTAAGCTGATTCATAGGTTGAGGATTTGTAATGAACCATTAATACTTTTAGCCTAACGAATCATAATGTCTTCTACGATTACCTATAGTCCCGCTTATACCCTAGTTCCCACCTACGAATGTTTTAATCGCTGCTCCTACTGCAATTTTCGCAGAGATCCGGGGAAAGACAGTTGGTTAACTTTAGAAGAGGCGAAACAACGGTTAGTGTCGCTTCAAGGAAAAGGCGTATGGGAAATTTTAATTCTTTCCGGCGAAGTTCATCCCCATTCTCCGCGCCGTCAGGCTTGGTTTCAACATATTTATCAGTTATGTGAATTAGCCTTAGAGTTGGGCTTTTTTCCCCACACCAATGCTGGGCCGCTTTTTTATTGGGAAATGCAAAAACTCAAGGAAGTAAATGTTTCGATGGGGTTAATGTTAGAACAATTGACCCCCAAATTATTAGAAACAGTCCATAAAAATGCGCCTAGTAAAGAACCAGAGATGCGGTTGCAACAGTTAGCTTGGGCAGGAGAATTAAAAATTCCGTTTACCACAGGGATTTTATTAGGAATTGGGGAAACGGAAGCAGATTGGTGGGACAGTTTAAGCGCGATCGCGCAACAACATCAAAGGTGGGGGCATATTCAAGAAGTTATTTTACAACCCCATCGTATTGGAAGCCAACAAAGTTGGACGAAAGATGGCTTTAACCTGCAAGAATTTCCCAAATTAATTAACAAGGCACGGGAAATTTTACCCTCCGATATTGGCATTCAAATTCCACCCAATCTCATTGAAGACTCGCAATTTTTACTAACTTGTTTAGAAGCAGGGGTGACTGATTTTGGCGGAATTGGTGTGATTGATGAAGTCAACCCGGATTATCCCCATCTTCATCCTGACTCCTTAGAACAAATCTTAAAGCAAGGGGGCTGGGAACTCCAACCTCGCCTTCCCGTCTATCCTCAATATTACCCTTGGCTTTCCCCTCACCTTTTAGATGAAAAAACGCTAAAATCAGCATAAAATTTGATAGTTTTTGGTGTTGAGGAGAAATGAATTATATTAAACTCTTATTGGCAACGCTTACTCTGGGTAGCAGTTTCTTCCTAATGGCCAAATCTGCTTCTGCACAAGCGGCTTATGGCAGTTATATCGGCGTTGGGGCAAGTTATGGGGCAACGGAAAATAACAATGATGAAGGAGAACAAGTGGGTGGCTTTATTGGGGCACGCTATAAATTTTTAAAAGCCCCAATTTCCCTGCGGGTGCAAAGTCTGATTGGTCAAGGAACGGCCATTGTTCCCACGGTATCCTACGATTTTCCGCTAAATTGGCAAACTGATGCCTATGTGGGGGCTGGGGTTTCCTTTGCAACAGGAGAGTCTCCCTCACCCATCGGCGATGAAACCAGTTTTGCTATTCAACCCGGCGTCGATTTTATGATTCCCAATAGCAACACTGTCTTATTCGGGAACGCGATCGTGGCCTTTGATGGGTATAAAGAAGGAAACAATGCTGCTTTTTCCTTGCAAGGAGGACTCGGGTTACAATTTTAATAAGCACCTATTTTCTAGCCCCCTCAGACGATGTTTCTGAAAAACCTTTTCAATCAACAATCCACAGACAACCAATGGCAACCCATCATCAAAGCATTGGAAAAAGTTGTGGGAAAAGATGGCGTTGTTCAACGCAAAGACGAACTCCTCACCTATGAATGCGACGGATTAGCCAGTTATCGTCAACGTCCGCCGGTAGTGGTTCTTCCCCGTACTACGGAACAAGTAGCAGGTGTGGTTAAACTATGCGATGACTATAACTTGCCTTGGGTGGCAAGAGGCGCCGGAACCGGCTTGTCTGGGGGGGCATTGCCCATCGAAAATGGGGTGTTAATTGTTACCGCCCGCATGAATCAAATTTTAGAAACCGACATCGACAATCAACGGGTAGTCGTACAGCCAGGGGTCATTAATAACTGGGTAACGCAAGCAGTTAGTGGAAAAGGCTTTTATTATGCCCCAGATCCTTCTAGTCAAATTATTTGTTCTATTGGGGGAAATGTTGCTGAAAACTCTGGCGGTGTTCATTGTCTAAAATATGGTGTCACCACCAATCACGTGCTAGGACTAAAAATTGTCACCCCAGATGGTTCCATTATGGAAATTGGCGGAACCTTGCCGGAAATGCCCGGTTATGATCTTACTGGATTATTTGTCGGATCTGAGGGAACCTTAGGGATTGCTACTGAAATTACCCTCCGCATCTTGAAAACGCCAGAATCCGTTGCTGTTTTACTGGCAGACTTTGAAACCATTGAAGAAGCGGCCAATGCTGTAGCAGCAATTATTGGGGATGGCATCATTCCTGCCGGGATGGAAATGATGGATAATCTCACCACCAATGCTGTCGAAGATGTGGTAGGGGCAGGATGTTATCCCCGTGATGCCGGTGCCATTTTATTAGTGGAATTGGATGGATCGGAAGTCGAAGTGAACCACAATATTGAACGCACCGCCAATCTTTGTCGGGAAAATGGGGCGCGAGACACCACCATTGCTTGGGATGCAGAAAAACGCGCGAAACTATGGAAAGGACGGAAAGCAGCGTTTGCCGCCGCTGGGCATTTAAGCCCGGATTATTTTGTGCAAGATGGGGTGATTCCCCGGACGCAACTTGCTACCGTCTTACGCGATATTGAAGCCTTAAGTGAAGAATATGGCTATCGCATTGCCAATGTTTTCCATGCCGGAGATGGCAACTTACACCCCTTAATTTTATATGATGAATCGGTTGAAGGCTCCTTAGAAATCGTCGAAGAAATTGGCGGCAAAATTCTCAAACGCTGTATTGAAGCAGGCGGTAGTATTTCTGGTGAACATGGCATTGGGGCTGACAAAAATTGTTACATGAGCGATATGTTTAGCGAAGTGGATCTCGAAACCATGCAATATGTTCGCGGCGCGTTTAATCCTAAAGGATTGGCGAATCCTACAAAACTGTTTCCCACACCGAAAACTTGCGGAGAAGCCGCCAATGCCAACAAATTAGCTGAATTTAAAGGGGCGCAATTATATTAACTGGCAAGAGCGCGAGAACATAAGTCCCGCGTTCTATCCGAAGCATGAACGTCGGGATACATGGAGTCTCGCCGTCAATCGACGGGGTTCGATATCCTCACCTTCGCTCCGGCAGAGATTGACTGTTACCAATCATTTATTTTTGTGGTAACATGAGAGTATGCTTTTGAACTACACCTACAGGATTCGACCGAATCAACAACAAGCCCAACTGCTCAACGAGTGGTTGGCAACGTTGCGGGTATCCTACAACTACGCTTTGCGAGAGTTGAAAGATTGGATTGCTTCAAGGAAGTGTTCTATCGACAGGTGTAGCTTGGAAAGCGAGTATATAATGAGTGCGGATTATCCTTTTCCTAGTTACCATCAACAACAGAATAATCTGCCTGACGCCAAAAAGACGTATCCCAGACTGAAATCGGTTCCGTCTCAAGTCCTACAAACCAACATTAGAAGGTTGCACGATGCTTGGGACTTCTTCCGAGAAAGAGGGTACGGCTTCCCCCGATTCAAAAAGTACGGGCAAATGAAGTCGATGCTGTTCCCTCAATTTAGGTCAAACCCGATAACGGATTGGCATCTTCAGCTTCCTAAAGTAGGAAAAGTGGAATTCAACCAACATCGACCAATTCCCGATGGCTTTACGGTCAGGCAAATCAGAATCATCAAGAAGGCTAAAGGATGGTTTGCAACGATCACCTTGTATTCCGATGTTGAGGTTCCTTCTCCTTCTCCGCGCGGGCGTGCGATTGGGGTAGATGTCGGGTTACTATCTTATCTGGCCACAAGTGATGGCTTTGTCGAACCGGGACGCAAATTCTTCAAAACCGAGCAAAGTCGGCTGAAAGTGCTACAACGCCGGTTAGCGAAGAAAAAGAAGCGTTCCAAAAACTACGAGAAAGCTAGACAAAGGGTAGAGAAGCAACATAACCATATCGCTTTCAAGCGCAAGGACTACCAGTTCAAGCTCGCCAACAAACTTTGCGACATGACGGATACCATCTTTGTCGAAGACATTGATTTCCGTACTATGGCGAAAGGGTTTCTAGGCAAACACAGCTTAGATGCTGCTTTTGGACAGTTCCGAACCATACTGGAGTTTGTAGGCAAGAAACGAGATGTTTTTGTTGGTCGGGTTGACCATCGTGGAACATCTCAAACTTGCCCGAATTGTCGAATCACAGTAAGGAAAGGGTTGTCAGAAAGAACACACTCTTGTCCTGAGTGTGGATATGAAGCAGATCGAGATGTTGCTTCCGCTCAAGAAATCTGCAATCGAGGAATAGAAACGTATCGGGGGACTCCCGAAAAGCAAGAAATTGGCTCTCAAGTCGAAGTGTCGGGGGCAATGTGCCTAGGTAACTGGCGTAGGGGAGCAATACCTAGTCGTGAGGCTCGGAAGCCAGCACTCTAATCTTTGATTGAGTG
>JBDGQV010000206.1:0-11173 GCA_042218725.1 Halothece sp.
GGCTGGTTTATAGAGCAGCCCCATTTTTTGATCATCAAAGCGCCATTGAGATCAGCATCTCCTTCCCAACCACAATCAGAATTGGAACACTTAAAACTCTTATTAGTTCTTATTCCAATGTGGTTGCAACAGTGGCAAGTTTGGCTGGTATAGGCTGGAGGAATAACAATTACTTTTACTCCTTCTTTAATCCCTTTATATTCCAAAAACGTTCTTAATTGATAAAAAGCCCAAGAGTTAGACCGTCTTCTTTCCGTCTTGTTTCTGGGTTTCTGGTTAGTCCGTTCGCGAATACCGGTCAACTCTTCGATCGCCACTGTTGAGACAGTATGCTTTGCCTCCTCAATGATCTGTTTTGAGATATTATGGTTTAGCCATTTTTGATATCTCTTCTCGCGTCCCGATAGCCGTTTCAATTTTTCCCGACATCTTCGACGGGAAGACCTTGTGCGTCCGGCATAAACGCCTGGGGAAACCCCAGGCGACGCGGACTTGCCTTGGGATGCTTTCTTTTGAAGAGATGCCCTGACTCGGCTAAATTGATCTCGTTTTTGTTGGATATCTTGTCCGTCCCAACCTTGATCGGTAGAGGTCTTAGCGATTTCTCTACGTCCGAAATCAACCCCGATAACATTGGACGTGTTTTTCGGCTCTGGAACGGAATGCTTGATTTGGATATGTGCATACCACTGACCGTCTTTATGCTTGCAAATTTGAGCAGAGGTTGGTTTTTGCCCTGTTAACTTACCGCGATGGTAATTACTAGGGTTTAGGGGGATTCTTAACCGCTTCCCAAGGGTAGAAACGCTAATTGTCCAATCCTTTTCTCGGAAGGAGAAAGTCCGACCATCGCAATCAAAGCTGGTAGGTTTGAATCCTTTGACCTTTCGAGCTTTAGCCTTAGCGGTTAATCGATTAGCTCCTACTCTGGCGCAAGCGCGGACAATATGGTTGGCCTTTAGTCCAAACTTGTCTTTAACGTCGTTATAGCAGACAGCCTGTATTGAATTTCTATTAGTTAAACGATGGTTAACGTTGTCATTAATCCAAGCGCAAGCTTTAGCAAAAGCCTGGGCAGTTTCCTCAAGTTGAGTAGCTTGCTCAGATTCTACATTTAGCTTTACGACAAGAGTTAACGTTTGTTCCATCGTCTTCAAAAGCTCACTATTATGAGTATAGCACATCTAAAGTTGGTTTAGCTTCGGGGATCGAATCCTCACCTTCGCTCCAGGTCGCTAAACGCGCTATCCCTCTACGACCCGCTTCGCGCTCGGTCGTAGCCTCCCGCGCTTTCGGTGAACAAATCTTTACAATATTTTACTAATTGTCGTTAAAAGAAAATGATTTTGGAACAGGCATTGCATTAACCGCCGCTATAAAAATGACGTATTGCATCTTGAGGTAGAATCCTCGTTTTTCTCCAATTTTTAAACTGCTATCCAAGGCAATTAGTTGCTAATCCCATCATTTAAATTGTAACTGGCGAATCGACATAAACGGTGGGTTCCGTACAGGTAAACTCAATCCCATATCCCACTAATTTTTCCGTAATTGTATCGTTGGCTAACTCTAATAAACGCTTGCGCAACTGAAAAGAATTTTCGCTGGAACCGAGAATGAAAAAAGTAACACGGGCGCGAGTGCCCGGTTGATCTTCCGGTTGAAATAAGTTGATGCGCGTACTTCCAGGATCAATCCCAAATAGGGCATTCGTGCTTTCTTTTACTACCTGTTGGACTAAGGCTTCTTCTTCTTGTTTTAAAGGCCTGGCAAAGTCAAGATAAAGTAAGGCCATCACCTTTTTGCTGCGAGTAATATTTTCTATCACATCTAAATTTGCCATGACCGAATTGGGAAGAATAATTAACGTTCCTTTAGCCACGAGACGAATCTTGGTTGACCGTAAGCCAATGGATTCCACATTTCCCAATGCCCCATCGGTTAATGCCGGCCAACTCCAAATGCGAATATATTCACCAGGCGTAAACGGACGATCTAAATATAACACTAATGTTCCTAACAGTTGTTCTAAGGTTTTTTGAGCAGCAAAGGCAATGGCTAAGCCGCCAATTCCCACACTGGCTAAGAGTCCCACTAAATTAATTTGTTGACTTTGGGCAAACGCGATCGCGGCAATAAACCCAATAAAAATATTAATTAATGTCTCAAATACTAATAATAATTCATCAACTTCTCGCCCGAGTTTCCGAATAATTTCTAGTCCATAAACTCGCATTACTTGTCGAACTAAACGCGAGGATAACCAAGCTAAACTCAATACCAAAGCTAAGTCATTAAAAAAGCGAAGAAAATCATAAAATGCCTGATAATTTTCTAAAACATTTAAGCATAAAGCGAGTAAAATAAATGTTCCGGCAATTTGAAACAATCCTTCAATGGGGGCAATTAATTTATCATAAACCACTCCCACTTGCTGAGGGGAAAAGCGTTTAATCACTAAACGAACCAGTGACAGAGAAGCATAACGCCCCACTAAAATGGAAACAAATACTAAAATTAAAAAAATGGCAAAGGTTTTCGAAAAACTAATCAGAAAGGCTTGGGTTTCTTGATTAAAAAATTCACTTTGCAAACTACTTAATACATTCCTCAAAAAACGGATAATTTGCTCCATTATAACTCCTTAAATCGTGATGGGAGCATCAACATTAATGGTGCGTTCTTCTAGATCAAAATTAATACCAAATTCTTGTAATTCTCGATTAATATTTTGTCGCGCAGCATCGAGGAGTTGACGGCGAAATTCCATAGAAACTTCTCCTGACCCCAAAATAAAGAAACTCACCTGGGCTTGGGTTCTTGCTAATCCTTCTTTTTCAATTGTTTTAAAGGTAATTTCAGTGCTGCGAGGATCAATTCCAAAGATATCTTGGGTACTATTAGTAATAACTTGTCGAATAAAGGCTTTTTCCGTATCAGAAATAGTTTGCCCAAAGTTAATATAAATCATGGAAATAACTTTTTTAGCGCCTGTATAGTTTTCAATATTAGCTTGCGTTAAAAAGTTATTGGGCACTACCATTAATGTTCCTTTTCCAGACACACGAATTCGGGTTGAACGCAAGCCAATTGATTCTACTCTGCCAAAGGTTCCATCTGGCAAACTGATATAATCGTCAGATACAAAGGGACGGTCAACATAAAGCACAATACCGCCTAACAGCTGTTCTAAACTTTTCTGGGCAGCAAAAGCCACTGCTAAACCGCCAACCCCTAAACTGGCAATTAAGCCAAATAAGTTAACTTGGTGGGTTTGCGCAAAAATGAAAATGACCAGTAAAATAATGCTGGCATTGCCGAAAAATTTACCTAATAAGAGAAGTTCACTATTAATTTTTCGCTTGCTTTGAATGGCGGCATCCAGTAAATAAGTGTCGAAATAACGACTAAAGATGCTCACTCCAAACCAAGCCACTAAAATAGCAACGACTAAAGCTAGGGGGACTTCTATTAAATTAATCCACTTGACTGCAATAAAATATTGTAAAAATAAATCGGCAATCCCCAGAATTAATGTTAAAAATAGCCATCCTTGAAAAGGAGCAATAATTTTTTGATAAACGATATCGGCTTCTTTTGAAAATAGACGTTTCGTTATGGCAATTGTTAGCTTGGGAAGCAAAACGAGAAAAACCAGGATTGCAGAAATAATGAATGCCAGCGCAATACTAAAAATTACGGTTGTATCAATTTCAGTGGCAGCAGGGAAATCATTTAAAGTTTCTGATAGATTCTCCATGACAACGTAAGAGAAAGATGTACCAAATTCTATGTCGGTGATCGATGATCAATTATCCCTCCTCAATCTCTTCATTGTCTATTCTGAATTCTCCATCAGAAAAGACAGAGTGAACCTGATTCTCTAGGTGATGAGGCCACTTGTTACTTTAAAGAAAAAAAGGATAAAGTGATGCAAGGAGATACCATCGTCGCGATTGCCACCCCTGTGGTTCCTGAACAAGGAAGTGTCGGTATTGTTCGTTTATCCGGAGAACAAGCCCTCTCGATTGCAAAAGCCCTATTTCACGCCCCAGGAAAGCAAGTTTGGGAGTCCCATCGCATTCTCTACGGTTATGTTTGCCATCCGGAGACGAACAAAACAGTTGATGAGGCTTTACTGCTCATTATGCAGTCACCCCGGTCTTATACTCGGGAAGATGTGGTAGAGTTCCATTGTCACGGGGGTATGATTCCCGTGCAACAGGTGCTGCAGTTATGTGTAGAGCAAGGGGCAAGATTGGCGCAAGCCGGAGAATTTACCCTTCGCGCTTTTCTCAATGGACGCATCGATTTAACCCAAGCCGAAAGCATTGCCGAATTAGTCGGGGCAAAATCAGCGCAAGCGGGAGAAATGGCCTTAGCTGGGATACAAGGCAAATTAGCCCAGCCCATTCGCGAGTTGCGAAACAACTGTATGGATATTTTGGCAGAGGTGGAAGCGCGAGTGGACTTTGCTGATGAATTGCCGCCTCTGGATGAAGCTGACATTCAACAACAGGTGCAAACCGTTTTAGATAATGTGGAATATTTCCTCAGTACTGCCGATCAAGGGGAATTACTCCGCACGGGGGTAAAAGTAGCCATTGTGGGGCGACCCAATGTTGGTAAATCCAGCTTGCTGAATGCCTGGAGTAAAAGCGATCGCGCGATTGTGACTGATTTACCCGGCACAACTCGTGATGTGGTGGAATCCCAGTTAGTCGTCGGGGGCATTCCGGTAGAAGTCTTAGATACCGCAGGCATCCGCGAAACGGAAGATCAAGTGGAAAAAATTGGGGTAGAACGATCGCGCAACGCCGCCGAAAAAGCGGATTTAATTCTACACACCATTGATGCGGAACTAGGCTGGACCAAAGAAGATGATCTAATCTACGAACAAGTTAAAGCGCGGCCGCTCATCCTGGTTATTAATAAAACGGATCTTGCCCCAGCCAGTCAAGTTAGCTATCCCGAAGCGATTGAAACCATTGTTGCCACTGCCGTCACCGAACCGAAAGGAATTGATGATCTTGAAAGCGCGATCCTGAATTTAGTGCAACAAGGAAACTTGCGTGCTGCCAATAGCGATTATGCCATCAACCAACGTCAAGCCGCAGCCCTAACCCGTGCCAAAACCGCCTTGCAACATGTCCTGGAAACCATCGAGCAACAATTGCCTTTCGACTTTTGGACCATTGATTTACGGAGCGCGATCCGGGCCTTAGGTGAAATTACGGGAGAAGAAATTACCGAATCAATGCTGGATCGCATTTTCAGTCGCTTCTGTATTGGCAAATAAGTCAAGATTCAAAAAAGCTGGTTAATATGGTGCCAGCCTATAATTAAGATAATTTACGTTTCTATTATTATAGAATCCTACTACTCATCGGAAGGTTCTTCACTCGGTTGTTCATCAGACATACCAGAATCCTCACTAGGTTGTTGATTCTCCGGTGATTGTTGTTCCTCATTGGGAGACTGTTGATTTGGGGGTTGCCCATTGGGCTGCTCCTGACAAGCAGTTAAAGAAAAGAGTGAAACAATGAGTAATAAAGCAATGAGTTGAGATTTCATAAGTTTCTCCTTAACTTGGCCTTAACTTAATTCTTTCCATATCTTAGTATATTTTCAGATAGGATTCTACTACTTGTCAACTATAACTGCGTATTTTTTACTAAATACCTTTTATATGAAGAAATTAAAATCATACGTTTCAGTTACAGAATCGTTCATGCTACCCTAGTAGGGCTAAATCATATTGATTAACTTCGCACATCTAAGGCTTCGGGTGTTTCTATTGCCGGAAATTCCCCTTAGATGGAGGATAAACCCGAAAAGGAGAATTCACAATCATGCCAGTTATTAATCTTAGAGAACTTCTCGAATCCGGTGTTCACTTCGGACACCAAACCCGTCGTTGGCATCCGGCGATGCGTCCCTATATTTACACGTCACGGAATGGGGTGCATATCATTGACTTGGTACAAACTGCCCAACTCATGGAGGAAGCCTACAGCTATCTCCAAGATGCGGCTGGCAACGGTAAAAAAGTCTTGTTTGTGGGCACGAAACGTCAAGCCGCTGGCATTATTGCCCAAGAAGCAGAACGTTGCGGCGCCTTCTATGTTAACCAACGTTGGCTTGGGGGAATGCTGACCAACTGGGAAACGATTAAAACCCGAGTGGAACGCCTCAAAGAATTGGAACGTCTTAAAGAAAGTGGCGCAATGGCCCGTCGTCCCAAAAAAGAAGCGGCAGTTTTAGGGCGGGAACTCACCAAACTGCAAAAATATCTCGGCGGCATTAAAATGATGCGTCGCCTGCCTGATATTGTCGTTATCGTTGACCAGCGCCGCGAACACAATGCCATCATGGAATGTCAAAAATTGGGGATTCCCATTATTTCCATGTTGGATACCAACTGTAATCCGGGCTTAGTGGATCTTCCCATTCCCGCCAACGATGATGCTATTCGGTCCGTGAAACTGATTATTGGCAAACTCGCCGATGCCATTTATGAAGGCCGTCATGGGCAACTCGATATGGAAACCGAAGCCCAATATGAGGAATTGGAAGAGGGCATTGAGACTGGGGAAGAACAAGATTATGAGGAAGAAATGATGACTGCTGATTCAGATCAATTTACCGCTGATTCTGAAATGGCCGCTGCCACCGGTGAGACGCAAGAAGAATAAACCGCTATAGCAGGTTGGAGAATGCTCTCTCTTTTCCATGCAATAACGGTGTTAAACTGCTCAAAGAGATTAGTAGTTTGACTAGGGAAGGCAAGGAGATAACTCTCTCTCCAGGGAGATTCAACGAATTAATTTCCCTGCTTCCACGCCTCAGTACCCATCACTGAGGCACTAGTCGCTTTTTACGTTTGATGAGTTGTTTTGTAGAAAAGGAAAAATTTAGATGGCGGAAATATCAGCACAACTGGTTAAAGACTTGCGCCAAAAAACGGGCGCAGGCATGATGGATTGCAAAAAAGCACTTTCAGAAAGTGATGGCGACATCACAAAAGCAATGGAGTGGTTGCGTCAAAAAGGCATCACTTCCGCAGAGAAAAAGCAAGGACGAGCGGCAACAGAAGGGATGATTGACAGTTATATTCACACCGGGGGACGCATTGGCGTCTTGGTGGAAGTTAACTGTGAAACCGACTTTGTTGCCCGTCGTGAAGAATTTCAAACCTTAGTCCGCGACATTGCAATGCAAATTGCAGCTTATGGAAATGTTGAGTACGTTTCCACCGAAGATGTTCCCCAAGAGATTGTTGAGAAGGAAAAAGCCATTGAAAAAGGGCGTGAAGACTTACAGGGGAAACCTGACAACATTAAAGAGAAAATTGTTCAAGGACGGATTGACAAGCGTTTGAAAGAACTATCTTTGTTAGATCAACCCTTTATTAAAGATCAAAGTATTACGGTTGACGAATACATTAAACAAAGCATTGCAACTGTTGGGGAAAATATCAAAGTCAGACGCTTTGCTCGTTTTGTATTAGGAGAAAGCCCAGACGCACAAGAAGAGCAATCTTCCGAAGAATAGGCGAGTTTTGATTAAATACTTGTTTCCAATTAAAAAGGCAAAAGTCGGTCACTGTCGCTAGCTTTTGCCTTTTTTTAGAAACGGTTAATGTGTGGATCAATTTGTGGGTGAGGAAAGTAAGCTCATTAATTATCAATAATGAATTTTGAAATATGGTCAGAGATCTTCAAAGCATTGAAAAAGAGTTACAGGAACTGGAAAATCAGGTAGAAACCCTTTCTGACAAATTAACAACTGCTTATCAAGAATACACAGAAATTTTAGGAGATACACTCAAACAACAATTAGTTTTCTCAGTTTATCAAATTTGTACCCAAGAATATCCGGAAGGATTCTTAAATTTATCTCTATCGCAACAACAAAATTTACAAAAAAAAGTTCGGGAATTAGCAGAAGAAGCCAAAGAAAACTTAAAATTAGGCGGAGATTTTTTAAAGCAAATGGAAATTCCAACGGAGGATTCTCAAGAAGAGGAAGACCGGTCTGAAGAATCAGACAATTTATTTTCAGAACAATGGGAGACGGTTTCTGATGTTGAAGGACAAAATAATGAATCGAATGAACCGACAATTAACCAAAATATATTAAAAGAACTATTAACGTCAATTCAACAAGATTCGGAATCCGCATCAGGAGAAACATCCAGCAATCATCCCAATCAGGTTTTAAATTGGTCAAAACTGCAAGAAAACGCGATCGCGCTCATTTTAGAAAATGTGTCCAGTCAAGCCAATGAAACGCTAAAAGAAGCAGGAATTCTACCTCAAGAATTTCCCAAAGAAATGATTGATGCCGCTCTCCAAGCTGAAGGCGCAGGTACCATGAGCAATCAAGCGCCCGGTGTCCTTCATTTAATGTTAGAAGTAGAGCGCAAAAATCAGCAACAGAAAAGCGAGAGTAATAATGAAGTCATGCAACTGAGTATTATTCGCTTGCGGGTAGGGGAAATGGAATTTGCCGCCCCCAGTCTCAATATGAAACGGCGAGAATTGCGGAATACGACTCAAGAAGTCCAACAGTTGCAAGAAAAGTATCAAAAATTAACCAAAGAACGCGCGATCGCGCAAGCAGAATTGGCTTGGCGCAGCAGTTGGCATGAAGATGAAGCTTAAAAAAACAGTATCATAGATGAACAAGGGAATGCGCCTAAGGTAGCTAGTTGGTAAAAAATTCAAATGACGGATGCAAGCACTCTCGACTGGGAACGTCTCCATAAAGCCCTCGCCGTAGAAGCCAAATCCGGCTATTCTGACATTGCAGGAAAACAGTATCGCTTTAGCGAGTTTCTCTGTCTCACCTTTGGAAAAATTCCCTCCCAAGCTACACCGGAACAACAAAAGCGTTGGCATCGCTTAGCAACCGAATTTTCCCATTATGGGGAGAAAACGATTCAGGAACGTCAACAGTTAATCGTCAAAGCCAGCCGTCTCCTCAAAGATGTTCAACAGGGAAAATCTTCCTCCCCTGAACCCACTCCGCAACCGTCCCCGAAATCCCCCATTAAAGAAAGTGCTAGCTACCTGGAATTGGATCAACCCCTCCATCAAGTTCCCGACATTGGAAAATCTCGCAGCCGCAATTTAAAACGTCTTGGTTTAGAAACCGTGCGGGATGTGTTGTTTTATTATCCCCGGGAACACATCGACTATGCCCGGCAAGTGAATATTTCCGATTTAACCGAAGGAGAAACGGTAACCATTGTTGGGCGTGTTAAAAGTTGCAATTGTTTTACCAGTCCGAAAAATAAAAAACTGAGCATCTTTCAACTGATAATTAAAGACCGCACCGGGGAAGTCAAACTCAGTCGCTTTTTTGCCGGCACCCGTTTTACCAATCGCGGGTGGCAAGAGAAACAAAAAAAATTATACCCCAAAGGCGCGATCGTGGCTGCTTCCGGATTAGTCAAAAAGAATAAATACGGCATCACCCTGGATAACCCTGAAATTGAACTATTGGATTCTCCCGGCGGTGAAATTGAATCGATTAATATTGGGCGTGTCTTACCGGTTTATCCGCTAACAGAAGGGGTGTCTGCTGACGTTGTGAGAAAAGCCGTCATTACGGTTTTACCTGCCGCCAAACAACTGCAAGATCCCTTACCAAGTTCGCTTCGGGAACAATACAGCTTTCTCCCCTTGCCAGAAGCAGTTGCCAACCTCCATTTTCCCGAGGATCATGAGACGCTATCCCACGCCCGACGCCGTTTGATTTTTGATGAATTCTTTTTCCTGCAACTGGGCTTTCTCAGTCGCCGTCAACAACAACGAGAAACGCAACAAAGCGCCATTCTCAACCCCACCGGAAAACTGATTGACCAATTTAAACAAGTACTGCCGTTTGCGTTAACCAATGCCCAGCAACGGGTGGTTAGCGATATCCTTCAGGACTTAAATTCCGAAACTCCTATGAATCGACTGGTGCAAGGGGATGTGGGGTCAGGAAAAACTGTGGTTGCCGTTTTTGCCATTCTCGCGGCTATTCAGTCGGGTTATCAAGCAGCATTAATGGCGCCCACAGAAGTCCTTGCCGAACAACATTATCGCAAACTGGTAGCCTGGTTTAACTTACTCCATCTTCCCGTGGAACTGCTGACTGGGTCAACGAAAACCGGAAAACGGCGCGAAATTCACGAACAATTAGAAACTGGACAACTTCCTCTATTAGTGGGAACTCATGCGTTAATTCAAGACACGGTCAACTTCCAAGACTTAGGGTTAGTAGTAATCGATGAACAGCATCGTTTTGGCGTGCAACAACGGGCGCGATTGCTAGATAAAGGCAATTCTCCTCATGTTCTGAGTATGACAGCAACGCCGATTCCCCGCACTTTAGCTTTAACCCTGCACGGCGATTTGGATGTCTCGCAAATTGATGAACTGCCGCCCGGACGACAAGACATTCAAACCACAGTTTTATCCGGAAAAGAACGCCGTCAAGCCTACGAGTTAGTGCGTCGAGAAATTGCTCAAGGACGCCAGGCTTATATTGTACTCCCTTTGGTGGAAGAATCGGAAAAATTGGATGTTCGGTCCGCGATCGAAGAACAACAACGATTACAAGAAACGGTCTTTCCAGAGTTTAATGTGGGTTTGTTGCATGGGCGGATGAGTTCACCGGAAAAAGACGAAGCCCTGACTGCTTTTCGGGATAATGAAACTCAAATCATTGTTTCCACAACCGTCATTGAAGTCGGAGTTGATGTTCCTAATGCTACCGTCATGTTAATTGAAAATGCCGAACGGTTTGGCTTATCCCAATTGCACCAATTGCGAGGAAGAGTGGGGCGTGGCGAACATAAATCCTATTGTATTTTAATGAGCGGTTCCCAAAGCGATACGGCAAAACAACGCTTAGGCGTCTTAGAACAATCAAGGGATGGCTTTTTTATCTCAGAAATGGACATGCGGTTTCGGGGACCCGGTGAAGTGCTAGGAAAACGTCAATCCGGGCTTCCCGACTTTGCCTTAGCGAGTTTAGTGGAAGATCAAGAAGTGTTGGTGTTAGCCAGAGAAGCAGCAGAGAAATTGGTGTTTCATGATCAAAATTTAGATGATTATCCCTTATTAAAAGAGGAGTTGCAACGGCGGTATGTCAAACTCATGGGCGGCACGATTTTGAC
>JBDGQV010000207.1:0-23286 GCA_042218725.1 Halothece sp.
CCGGCTACCGGCATCCTTACTGGCAGGAGTGGAAAAACGGGAGCGCGATCGGAACTCATGAAACTCAGGAATGGGAAGCAGTTCCGGGACAGCCTTATCCCTACTTCTTGGAATGGCTCACCGAACAACTCAAGTGCAATGAATACACTCAATCGCAAGCCCTGCAACAAGCCAATTGGATTTGTTCCAACCCGCAACATGCTCAACCTCATTGGGAGAAATTCAAACTGAAATTGCAACGGGAAGCAGAAGAAAGCAGCAAGTGTCAGGAATCAGGCATCACTTATGTTTCTCCTGCCTGGATGCAACAACCGCAAGTGAGTCAACAAGAGGCAGTAGATGCTGTGCAGCAAATTCAGCAAATCTGCCCCAAACAGGAATTGTCTCAACCGGATAAGACGTTTGAGGCGTCTGATGAAAATCTCGAAAACGACCAGGGTTGGTTAAATCAAGTGCAAAACTGGCTGGCTGACATTGAAACCAAATGGAGTGGGATTCATCGCAGTCTCAGTGAACGCTTCTTTCGGACAGCGATCGCGCACTCAACACCAGAAGAGCAAATAGAAATTTACAAACTGCTATTAAATCATCCCACGACCAAGCAATGGATGCAAACCGTCATCGAACAGGAGAGCGACTATGACTTCTAACAATTTAGTCATTCGTCATCAGTCATTCGTCATTTGAGAAAACACAACCAAGAACAAAAGACAAAGGACAGACCATGAGGAGAAGGCAATGGCAGTTGCAGAACACAAAACCTTATCCCAAAGGGAAACCTTAGACACACTTGAATCCAAGTTTCGGGAACTGTATGGTTTCACCCCAACCCAAGAGCAGATGGAAGTGTTAAAGAATGACGACTGTGCCGCCGTGTTTCTGGAATTGACTCGTCAGCAAAGTAAAACCGGGATTCAGGAAAAATTTGATTGGACTACCAAACGTATAGATCGCGCTATCCGGAAACTGAAAGGCGGCGGTTTAATTGAAGGCAAAGGCGAGTATTGGCAATGGGCTTCTAACTTGGAACAGCTGGAAGAGTTGCGATCGCGCCTTCTAAATTCCCTTGATGAAGCCATGACGGTTGATGATTGGATTGAACCCTTTCAAACCGACTGGAATTCTTCTCTGATCAGTAACGCTATAGCACTTTTAGCCCAAGAAGAACTGATTCAATACGACCAGGAGACGGGGAAGTATCAGCGACTAGCGAAACCCCAACCAAAGGAAAGTTTTTTTAATAAGGAAAGTGAGTTTGATACAAATTCTCCCACTTTAGGAGACATTCGTATTGATGGAGGCACCCAACCCCGAACGGAATTAAATGAAGATGTCATTGCCGAATATGCCCAATTGCTTCAGGAGGGCGCTGAGTTTCCTGCCATTACCGTCTACTTTGATGGCGTTAATTACTGGTTAGCCGATGGCTTTCATCGTTACTGGGCTGCCAAGCGAGCCAACGCGGAATTAAGCATTAATGTTATTCATGGCAGCAACCGCGATGCCATCTTGCACTCCGTGGGAACCAATGCCAAGCACGGACTGCGACGGAGCAATCAAGATAAACGAAAAGCGGTTACTACTCTATTGCTGGATCAGGAATGGTGCCAATGGAGCGATCGCGCGATCGCCCGTCAATGTCAAGTCTCTGATCGGTTAGTTAATAAAATTCGCCAAGAGTTGTCTACTGATCATTCTATCTGCGAATATTCGCAGATGGAAACAAATCACACTCGAAAGGTTAAACGAGGCGATCAAGTTTATGAACAACGGCAAACGCCCAGAAAACCGACTACTGAGACTGCCGAACCTCAACCGCCAACCCTAGATCCTCCATCCCATAAATCTAACCAATCGGTCATTCCAGAAGTGCATCCCGATGTTCATGAGGCAATTTGTCGCTTCTTAGATTTGGAAGTTGAGGCTCAAGCCAATCAATTTTATCAGTCGGATGATCGCGCTTACCTAATTGCCAGCGATCATCCCAATGAATTCGACTTAATGTTTGAACGTCTGTTTGCCCAGATTGAGGGTAAAAAACTCCAGAGCGCGATCGCGGTAACCCCTAATCAAGCAGGACCGCAAAACCACATTAAGGCAAAAGCCAATGCTGTCTGTTTGGTGAGCAATTCCCAGTGTTTGTGTCATCGGGCAGTTTGGTATTTCGGACAGCAGCGGCATCGCTTTTATTCCATGTTTGAGCCGTTTGGCATGACTTTCGTTTTTAGTGAGCGTAACAATGGAGAACAATCAAATGACACCAGAAGATAAACACGAGCTGCGGCAAATGATTCGACAAGAGATTGAAAGTGCGCTTGAGCAAATCAAACCTGAGCAAACATCTCAACCCCAATACTTACCCACCAGAAAAGCGGCCCAAGCGCTGGGCTATACCAATGTTCAACCGCTTTATCGCGCGATCGAGAATGGCTTATTCCGAATCGGCAAGGAAGTGCAAGACCGTCGCAATCCTCACTCTTGCTACAGCAATTATTACTTTAATATCCCGGCTTGTCAGAAGCGATTAAATAGTCTTCCCGAAAAACGAAAGTCTTAATTAAATCATCTCAGCTGGGCAAAAAATTTGAGCGATGCGTGGGGAGAGATCCTCATCGAGGAGTAGTTTAAGACTTTTTTGGTCTTCCTTCACGGGGATTCAAACTGACAAACATGCGAGCAAAAATTAGATCCTCTTGGGAAAGATACGGATAGTCTTCCACAATTTCTTCCTTAACCGAAGACAGTTCATTGGCGCCACTACGGTTGAGCAGACTGCCAATTCGGTAAACACTCAACCTAGAATTGGGAAATACCGGTTCTCCTCCTTTAATTTCGGGATCGTTAACTAATTGGGTTTTCCAGTCTTCATATCGGTTGATGAGATCCTGAATTTTTCCTAAGACTTCTCCAACTTTGAGCTCAATAAATTGTTCCTACTCGACGATGGGTTGATTTTGCTCAACAGCAGCGTTGACTTTTTGATAAATCGCAGCCCGTTGTTTGACAGACAAGGGGAGGTTCCGTATGGCGTACATATAGACTCCTGCCGCAAGGGGAAGTTCATGGGGAGGCCGTGAAGGAATAACGTTCTCTTCAATCTCTTTGTACACCTTTTTGTAAGAGACATCAGCGAGGGTTGCAACCGTATTGGGATTTAAAGTGGATAAGGTCATTGTTAATCGCCTCTTGAGGAAAAAAGAATTCCCTCTATAGGGAATCATATTTGATCTTGATCCGCTTTGTCCTATTGATTGTTTAGCCTAGTCAACAAGAGCAGTACATGGGGTTGGTTGTATAAAACGTAGAGGAGCGCAATCAACGCTCCTGTTTAACTGAGGCCTACTCTGGCGCTATGGGTCGCTCAGCTCGTTCCATCAAAATTTTGAACGCTTTCATCTGTTGCTCTTCCGTAATCCATTGATGGTAAGTTTCGCAATGCAGTTTCACACTGTGGCCCATTTGCGCGGCTGCCATCGACACATCCATGCCAAACAGCATGGAACGAATCGCCCAGGCATGACGCAAATTATAGGCTTGTCCCAACTCGTTTCTCCCAAAGAACTGAGACACCCGACTGCCTAAATCTCGGTTATTTTTTCCAGTTACCGGCGGAAATTTGACCTCCCATAATTTCCATTTTTTCCACCATTCGGGATAAACGGGGAAGACAACTCGTTCATCGGTTTTGCCTTCAGTGACCTTAAGAAGGCCGGGAGACTTTTGCAGGGAGTCTGGATCCACATGAAACACTTCGTGATTGCGCAACCCATAGCAAGCAATTATCCCATACACCCATTGCCATTGGGGATTCTTGATTTGCCAATAGCGCTCAGCAATTAATTCATCGCTGGGAATTTCTCGCGGTTGCACTTGTTTGCCGGAGTAGTTCCCCCGATATCGCCCGGCATCAAGGTTAAGATTAAGGAACCGTGCCAATGAGCTGCAGGCATTGCAAGTCCTCATCCGTGTTTTGGTATTGGCTTCCGTGCTTAAAATCAGATTCAGCAATACTTCTTCTGTTACGCGAGTTCCCGGCTTAATCTGCTTGAAAATGGAAAAATAATCCATCTTCCACGTGGTTTCCGTTTTTGGGGTGCGGCCGCGCACTGCAAAATAGTCCTTCTCAAAATCGGCAACCGCTTTTTCGATTGTGGGTTGGGGATGAGAGGTTTCAAGATCGAGATAATCTTCCCAGCGAAATTCTTTGAGCGCGATCGCGCTCGCCACTTTTTGCGCTTCGGACTCGGCGCGTTTAATGCCTGCGGGATTGGCATGGACATCAAGCGCCAGGTAGCGCTGTTTCGATTGTTCCTCACCCGGTTGCGGGGGGAAGGTTCCTCGTAGAGACAGCTTTTCCCCGCGCTTATAAATTTTTAACCCTACTCCGCCGGATTTGAGACGTTGATTAGCTTGGTCGAGTTTTTCCTGTAATTTTCTGGCGTTCATTGAACTAATTTTGAACTAAAATTGTCCTGAAAACAGACTAATACAGGAGAAATTGCAATAAACGCCCTTCCCTAAGAGTCAAGCTGAACCCCTTGTCATGTCGTTATACTGGGACGGGTGTGGCAGGATTTGAACCTGCGACAAACGGATTAGAAGTCCGCTACTCTATCCACTGAGTTACACACCCTAGCTGGAATTATATTTTATCATAACATTGACACCCCCTTGAAGATAGGTACGATAGTAACAGCAAGTTCCCGTAAACCAACTATATTAAATCGGATCGCCTAACCTTAACTATGAGTCCCAAAAAACTATCTGATGAAGAAAAAACAGAACTTGTCCATTTGTATCGTCAAACTGATCAAACAACTGCGACTTTAGCTAAGCGTTTTCAGGTTAGCAGTTCAACAGTTAGTCGTGTTTTAAGAAATAATTTATCCCATGAAGAATATGAAAATTTAATTCACAAAAAACGTCATAATCGACAAAAAAATCGCCTATCTTCTAAGCCAAATCAAGAAGAAAACACAGTATCATCGGAGGAAAATCAAATCAGTCAGCAGTCGCAGACCTCTCATTCCCTTTCCCAGGAACAGAGCAACAATTCAGCTTCGGAAGCAACTAGTTCCGAAACTTCTTCATCACATCAACAAGTAGAATTATCTTTCTCGTCACAAGAGAGTTCTGCTCAAAATAATATTTCAGTAGAACAAGATGAACAAGATGAACAAGATAAAATTGACTTTAGTGTAATTCAGGCCATGTTTGGTGAAGATGTTGGTTATGATGACGATTTAGAGGATTCTGAGGAGGAAGATTGGGAAGAAGAAGAAACTGTTAATAAGTCTCGAAAACAGGAATCTGATGAAGTAGAAGTTTTACCCTTATCTCAAGCTAAGTTCCCAAAAACATGTTATTTAGTAATTGATCGCGGGGCAAATTTAATTACTAAACCGCTTAAAGAGTTTAGTGATTTAGGTAAAATTCCCAATGTAGAAACGCAACAAAAAACATTGCCAATTTTTGATAATCATCGTGTCGCAAGACGGTTTTCCAATCGGTCTCAAAAAGTCATTAAAGTGCCTGATGGCAAAATGATCAAAAAAACCAAACAGCATTTAGAAGCTAAAGGCATCAAACGAATCTTAATGGATGGAAAAGTGTATATGCTATCTTAATCCCTCTTATGGAAGAGATTCATTTTAAGTTTTATTAAAAATTCTAAAATCATTTACAATCATTGGTGGCTAAGCATAAAAAAAACTACAATCAACATCAGGAGTCTGTTAGATAGTTGGTGAGTTGGCTGTGATGAGCACGGCTGATCGCCACTCATTAAACTGCATCAAGCAAGGAATCAACAAACATGAAACTTAGCCGTTTACTAAGGCTTTATGACCAGGGAGAACGAGATTTTCGGGGAGTTGATCTTAGCGGTTTAGACTTAGCCGGAATTACATTAATTGCTGTTGATTTGACAGAAGCTAATTTAATTGGCAGCAACTTAACACGTGCTTTTTTAACCAACTCGATTTTTAATCAAGCAAAATTAAATTGGACGAATTTTAGTTACGCTAAGCTCAGTGATAGTAGCTTTCAAAACGCTGATTTAACAAAAGCAAATTTGATGGGTGCTTTTATGATCAATTCAACGTTGATTGGTTCTAAAATCAGCGGTGCCAATTTATCAAATATTAATTTAAAACAGTCGAATCTTCAAGGGAGTAATTTGTGTGGTGTTAATGGCTATCAAGCCAATTTGCGGGAAGCCAATTTAAAGGCAACGAATTTGAATTGGGCCAATTTGTCAGAAGCGAGGTTAACTCGGGCTTGCTTACAAGGGGCTTCTTTGACAGAAGTCAATCTCCAAAAAGCAATCATGAAGGTTGTGGACTTACAAAATATTGACTTATCCAGGGTTAATTTAAAAGAAGCAAGATTAAGCGGTTCTAATTTAAAAAGGGTAAATTTTACTCAAGCGAAATTAGCGCGATCGCGCTTGCGTTGGACTAACTTAAATCAAGCGAATTTTTACCAAGCTAATTTATTTCAAGCCGGACTCGAACAAGCCAATTTATCCCAAGCCTGTTTCCAAGAAGCTGACTTAACGGAAGCAAATTTAAGCGGGGCCAATATTCAAGGCACAATCTGGAAAAATGCCTGTCTGAGTGGAACAATTATACCACCTACTGATGGCAGTTCTAATTTCACCTTAGAACCCCTGGCTTTTCCCAAACCAAATAACGATGATAATGAAGACATTGCCTATGATGTAGCGTTGTAAGTGCAGCCGTTATTCAATAGGGAAATTATGAACGAATCGAACCAATATGGCGTTGTTTTTGTTACCGCTGAATCCGAAGAACAAGCCCGCGCGATCGCGTCTGCTTTGGTAAAAGAAAAATACGCCGCTTGTGTGAGTTTAATGCCGGTGCATTCCGTTTATACGTGGCAAGAAGAAGTCCACAGCGATCCAGAATGGCAACTGATTATTAAAACCGATCTGAACCAATATTCGCAATTGGAAACCCGCATTGGTCAACTGCACTCCTACGATGTGCCCGAAATCATCGCATTGCCGATCCAAGCCGGATTAGCCCCTTATCTCAATTGGATTGGCGAAAATGTCTCTCCTCAATAAAGATTCCCTATGGCACAATAAGACAGATAAGTTGAACGTTGCCAAGGGCTATGAGTAAGTTTGTTTTCGTCACCGGCGGGGTGGTTTCGAGTATTGGAAAAGGGATTGTCGCAGCGAGTTTAGGACGACTGTTTAAGTCTCGCAATTATTCCGTTTCTATCTTGAAACTGGACCCCTACATTAATGTTGATCCAGGAACGATGAGTCCGTTTCAGCACGGAGAAGTTTTTGTCACTGATGATGGGGCGGAAACTGACTTAGACTTGGGGCACTACGAACGCTTTACCGACACCTCCATGTCGCGCCTCAATAGTGTCACAACCGGCTCAATTTATCAATCGGTGATCAATAAAGAACGTCGGGGCGATTACCAAGGCGGAACCGTGCAAGTGATTCCCCATATTACTCAAGAAATTAAAGAACGGATTCATCGCGTTGCCAAAAATACCAATCCCGATATTGTCATCACGGAAGTTGGGGGAACCGTTGGCGATATTGAATCGTTGCCCTTTTTAGAGGCAATTCGGCAATTTCGCAAAGAAGTCGGGCGCGATAATGTTCTTTATATGCACGTTACCTTACTGCCTTGGATTGCCTCAGCCGGGGAAATGAAAACCAAACCCACTCAACATTCGGTGAAAGAACTTCGATCCATTGGGATTCAACCGGATGTTTTGATTTGTCGCAGCGATCGCGCCCTCGAACCCAGTATCAAAGAAAAACTCTCGGAGTTCTGTGATGTTCCAGTGGAATCGGTGGTGACTGCCCAAGATGCCAGCAGTATTTACGAAGTCCCTTTAATTTTAGAAAAAGAAGGACTCGCCCAACAAACCTTGGAATTATTGCAACTGGAACAGCGACAACCGGACTTGCGTCAATGGCAAACCCTGGTGGAAAATATGGCCAGTCCCAAGCAAGGGATTGAAATTGGGATTGTCGGGAAATATATTCAACTCAGCGATGCCTACCTGTCTCTGGTGGAAGCCCTCCGTCACGGCGCGATCGCGCTAGGCAGCGAAGTGAAAATCCGTTGGGTGAATGCCGAAGAAATTGAAGAACACGGGGCAGAAACCTATCTCAAAGATATCAGCGGCATTATTGTTCCCGGAGGCTTTGGCATTCGCGGCATCGAAGGGAAAATCCAAGCGGTGGAATATGCCCGTACTCAAAATATTCCGTTCCTCGGATTATGCTTAGGCATGCATTGTGCTGTTGTAGAATGGGCGCGCAATATTGCAAATCTAGAACAAGCCAGCAGTGCTGAATTTAATGCTGACACCCCCAATCCAGTGATTAACCTGCTTCCTGAACAACAGGATGTGGTAGATTTAGGGGGAACCATGCGTTTAGGGCTATATTCGGCCCGATTAAATGCAGACAGTCGCGCTTACCAACTCTATCAACAAGAAGTCATCTACGAACGCCATCGCCACCGCTACGAATTTAATAATGCTTATCGTAGCCTCTTCCTAGAAAGCGGTTATGCCATTGGGGCAACCTCCCTTGATGGACGGTTAGTGGAAATGATTGAACGGCCGGATCATGCCTTTTTCCTAGCTACCCAATTTCACCCGGAATTTCGTTCTCGCCCCAATTCCCCCCATCCCATCTTTTTAGGCTTTGTAGAAGCAGCAATCCAACAACATTCCTTTGATATTGTTCCGTCTGTTTCCAAAAAAGCCGTGCAAGAAATGCAAGTGGGATTAGGGGGTCACATCCCTGCAGAAGTCATTAATTAACTATCAGGCGTAGTTGCCTTATGATTAATTATCTAGAATTCAGATAAGATCGTAAGGTTTCTTGCGCCTGCGCGATCGCGCTTTCGTTGGTAAAATTCCAAGAGATAATTGATAAAGAGACGAACAAGACTAAAAACTGTAACCACAATTTGGGACTGCTTTTTTCTCTCAAATCAATTAAAAAATATCGCGGTTCTTCTAAAAAGAGAACTGGTTTTAACTCTCCTAAAATGCCGAAATATAAGAAAATAATATAACCATACAGGAGGCCAATCCATATCCAATCAGTGGTCACGATAAAGACACTTAATCCGAGTAAATTAATTAGTAAACAAAAGATCAATAAAAATCCTAATTTAACACCAATTACGATTAAAGTATTCTTGTCGAGATTCCGATTCAAAGCATCAAAAATAATCGGAAACAGAATATAAGCAACAACGAAAAAAGTAAAAAACGCTTCACCAAAGACAGCGAAAAAATTGAAATAGGATTGATAGGTTAGTTGTTCATAACCCGCTAGAAAAAATGAAGCAATTGGGGCTAAATAAAGAAAAAATTTCCACGTCATTAAACCAAGCAGTAAACGCAAGGTTAAAACAATAAAAGCTGTCATCGCTGATCTCCCTAGATCGCCATTGAAATCATTAGCTTACTAAGCGATCGCGCTTTGATCAAAATTCCTGATCTTAGCCTCGTCGCGGCCGACCTAAGGTTGTAATGTATAACACCGCTTCATCTTCAGGAATGCCTAAAACTTCATTCACTTGGTTATCAAAAAAGCCGGCAATGCCGCTGACGCCCAGTTGCAGATAGATGGCTGCTAAATTGAGGCGTTGTCCCAAGTGTCCCGCATCCATATGTAAATAACGATAGACGCGATCGCCGTATAAGGCAATAGCTTGTTTCAAGTCAGCAGTATGAAATACCACAGCAGCCGCATCTCGTCCCAACTCTTGTCCTAAACATAAATAATGCAAATCTTTCCGGAAATTTTTGAAGCGAATTTGTCGCAATTCTTGCGCATTGGGCGCATAATAATAGCATCCATCTTCTAAATCAGTGACACTAGAAACGGCAACAAATGTCGAAATTAAATTCAGATCAAAAAAGTCAGGATTGGCATCTAGCCCTTGTCGCCAATAATCCTGCGGTTGATAAGTAAAGCTAAGGAGTTGCTTGAGTTCATCCAACGTGATTTCTTGTCCATTAAACCCACGGGTCGAACGACGTTTGAGAATAGTTTCCTGTAAGCCTTCTAAGTTTTCTTCCCACTCGAAAGGATCAACTTGAGTAGAAACTTTTAAGCAGAATGGAAAATTATATTTATCTTCTTTCTCCTGATTCGTTAACTGCTTTGAACTTGTGTTGGGTTCACTTTCTATTTTCGTAAATTCGTGCAAATAATAGAGCAACTCCCCATCAGGAATTTCTTCAGGAAAATCATGGTTTGCTTTTGAGGGTAAAACCGTTGAGGATGGCGGTAAATTTTGTTGAATTTCTAATAAGTCTGCTAAGGCGGCAACCGTAATCACGCCTTCTTTTTTCGGATCTAAATAAAGCAGTTCGTCCATTTCTTGATCATTAAATCCGCCAATTAAATGAGGACGATAATCGCATAAACTTCCCGCTAATTCCAGATTGCCTAATAAATGGCCGGTATCTAGAAAAATGCGCCGATAAGCGCGATCTTCATACCGCCATGCCGAACGATAAAATACTGATGAAATGACAATGGCCAGTTCCGTATTTTCCAGGCTAGAATGCCAAAAACAAGCCGCTTTTAAGTCAGACCAAACGGAATCTTCCCAGAAGTGAATTAAGGAATGGCTTTGACATTGATAGTTATATAAACCAGGGGGTAAAAACGATAATCCTCTGACCACTAAATACACTTCCGCCGGATAAAGTCCCCCTGCCGAAGGGGCAGAACGCAGTAAAATATTATCGCCGGAAGGGGTTTGCAATTTTGCGGTTACTCCATAAGATAAAAGTAGAAATCGAGAAAGGCGATGCCATTTTTCCCAATTCTCTTCATCCTTGGGCGGATCATTGAGATAAGGTTTTAGGTCATAAGTAGTTCCTAATTTATACTCTTTATAGGGAACTGGTTGCTGACTCCAGTCTAGAGAACGAGCTTTTTTAGCAATGGTTTCGGGATCGTATTTCGTGCGCTCGTGGTAATGTTGGGCGAGGGTAGGTTGCCATTCCGACATAGGTGTGCTCGGGTAAACGATTTGTGAAAATTATAGAACGTCTGTTGCGCGATCGCGAAGCTAGCTCTTACCCACAGCAGCAATGCCTTAGGTAGGATCCTGAGGCGTAAGTTAGCCTACTGTTGATTATGGCCTCAAATCGTTATTTTCAGCAATGATTTGAAATTGGTTATCGGAATGAGTTATGCGCTTTTTTGGTATTCTTGATAAGCAAGGCGTAGCTCTTCTCTTTGGGCTTTAACATAGTCTTGGAGAGAAGTAAAGTTTTCTTTAACGGTGATCCATTTTTCATTAGACGTTTTTTCAATAAATTCCAAAGGAGGAAACAATTCTGGAATTTCTTTTAGCAAAAACAGCAGTCCTTTTTTAGTGGAAACTGGAAAGTGTTCTGTGATTTCGTTGGGAACAAAATATCCCTTTTCTATCCATTCGGCCGTAAAATCATAGTGATCTCCAAATAGATATAAGTCTTTCCTAATGACCACATCTTCTTCATGATTTGGTTGATGTCTAAGATAAGCTTGTTTGAAATATGCTTTATTTTCACGGCAGGGGACAATTAATTTTTCCTTGCTTTTTTCTGCGCGATAGAGTTGTTTTTTAGTAAAAGTGATTGGTACTAAATGAATCATTCTTTCCATTCAATTAGTCTTTTCCCAAAAAAGGAAGAGATCAAAATATAAAATGTTTTTTTCTCTATTTCTATTAAATCAGAAATTGGTGCCACATGACGTTCTGATCGTTGATTTAAGCAGGCGTTATCGGTATCAAGTTCTTAAATAAGCTCAGCAGATAATGCTATCAAAGAGAATTTCCTTGAAGAAAAAGCACAATATCATCACAAGCGCTAGCGTTAAGAAAACTTGCCAGTATAATCATGAATGTATTCGCAATTACATCTGCGAATCTTAGTAGTCCCTTATCATAGTTTCATTTCCGCTTCAGTGTACTAGTAAAATTAAGGTCACATTCTGTTTTAAAGGCAAAGTTCTGTTGACCAATCTGTATGGCCTCGTCCAGGATGACATTTCTGTTGTCTGCCTGCCCAACTAATTCGCCAACCTTGTTCCACGGGAACTAACTCCACATAATAGCGAATTCCTGCAACAGAATCATCAAGCAATCCGGTTTTCGTGAGGAGAACAATTATTTGTTTAGTGTCTGTACAAATCGCGGTTATTTCTTGTTTTTGCGAGTCTTGTTTGTCTGGAAATCCAAAATATTGAAGAACGAGTTTTTTAGGATCATTTCCAACTAAATTGGTAGTTTTATTTTCTTGATGATTGGGAGAGTGACTAGCAATTGTATTTAAAGCAAGTTTTTGGTATTTGCTAGAATCTGGAATTGACCCTGTTTTATCACATTCTGAAGATTGAGAATTAACAGAAGAATTTAAATATGGAATTGAGGAACAACCATAACTAAATAAGCTAACGGAAAGGATAATACTAATTTGAATGAAAGAGTTCATTATGAATTTGCTTAATGAGAAGTTGGCTAGGCAAAACAATAATTTAGAATGTTATCATAAAAGATATTGCGAATTAATATAATTGAGCAATTTACCCAATCGAAAAATCGATCGCGCTGCTATTTTTCAATAATCATCAACGACAACAAATGTTTCAACTTCAAAATGTGGTTCCTTGGGGACGTTCTTTTCAAAACTATCTGGAAATGTTTAACCTGAGTGCAAACGAGTTGGAATTATCCATCCTCGATTGTGCTGGCGGCCCGGCAAGTTTTAATGCCGTCATGAAACAGCAAGGGAAAACTGTCATTTCCTGCGACCCCATTTATCAATTTACACCACAACAAATTCAACAACGCATTGATGAAACCTATCCGATGATTATTAAAGGATTGCATCAAAATTTTGATCAATTTGTATGGGATAAAGCGGGAACCCCAGAAGCCTTAGGCGAGGCAAGATTGGCTGCCATGAAAACATTTCTGGCCGACTTTCCCCAAGGAAAAGAAGAAGGGCGTTATCGAGACATTGGTTTTCCCGAACTTCCGTTTGCCAACCACAGCTTTGATTTAGCAGTTTCCTCTCACCTGCTATTTACCTATTCCAAACAATTTTCTTGGGAATTTCATCTCCAATCAATTCTAGAATTATGCCGGGTAGCCAAAGAAGTCCGCATTTTCCCGCTGGTTGAGAATTTTACGAGTTTTAAATCGCGACATCTCGATTCGATTTTAGAAACCCTAACTACTCAGGGGTATTACACAAACATCCAAAAAACGGTGTATGAATTTCAGCGCGGCGGCAATGAATTGTTGAAAATCAGATCAACCCCATCAAAAGGCAATTAGCCTAAGTTTGATATTGTTGCAACAACTGGGTCAATTGCGCCACTGACGCCCGAGGAGAGGGACGGGGCAAGGTCTCTTCCCGACCATCTACTTGCCGACGCAAAACGGGAACCGAATATTGGTAAGCTTGAAACCAATCCTCACGGCTGGTAATGTCTCGTACTTCTAAGTCAAAGGAGACATCCGTAACTTGTTCCAACTTTTCCTGAAGCCCTTCACAAAGATGGCAATCCGGTTTAGAGTATAAAATTAACTGCATGAGCGTTTTAAAGCTGATTTAGGCAACTGCGCAAAAAAAGCAATTTCACTGTTGATAATGTTAAACTAAATAAGAGTGAGCAATCCATGACTCTCGATTATGGAAGGAATGCTCACCGACAGGACAGTCGCCTTTAACAAGTGGGTCACCCCCGCTTTTTTTATTGTCTGGTCTGGATTTGAGTTCTCTGCCGATTCAAATCGCCTGGAGTCGGTAAGGAAATCACGCCATGCCCGAACTCGCACCTGGTTATTTCCTGTGGCTTGCCCTCAAAAACAAGCCAAGAACCTGGGCTAGACCAAGTTAGCTGTATCTTTAAAGCTTATGAAATTAGCTCTTTTAGGGGGTTGACCAGTTAGTTCAGGGCTTCTACTAAGCTAGCAGATACAGCAAAGGAAAGTCTATTCGGGCTCATCATCCACCGATGTTTGATCGGTCGCACTCTGACTGATTTAGTGTAGAATCATGACTCATCCCCTGATTCCCCAAATTACCGAAATTGCCACGCCCATTGCCAATGATCTTGGCTTAGAAGTGGTAGAAATTGCCTTTTTTACCAATGAAAGCCCGCCCGTTTTAAGAGTGGAGGTTCGCAACCCAGAAGACGATACCAGCTTAAATGACTGTGAACAAATGAGTCGCACCTTAGAAGCCGAACTTGATGTGGCTGAGGTGATTTCCAATGCTTATGTGTTAGAAGTATCTAGTCCCGGAATTTCAGAACAACTCACGCGCGATCGCGAATATGTCAGCTTTAAGGGCTTTCCTGTCTTGGTCACCACTGATCCCCCTTATAAAGGGAAACCCAAGTGGCAGGGAACGCTCAATCGTCGAGACGAAACCACGGTCTATATCAATCAAAAAGGAAAAATCATTAAAATTCCGCGTGAGGTAATCCAGACTGTGCAACTAGATACCCCCTCCTAAGCAAACTTCAATTCAATTATTACAACAAAGGAGATTAATTCGTATGGCCATCGTCAATTTACCCGGTTTAGGCAAAATGATTGACGACATTAGCGAGGGACATAACCTACCGCCAACGGCTGTGAAAGCTGCTCTACAAGAAGCGCTTTTAAAGGGATATGAACGCTATCGGCGAGCGCAAACCTTAGACCGCGATCAGTTCAGCGATGACTACTTTGACAACTTTGAAGTCCAACTCGATGTGGAAGAAGAAGGGTTTTTAGTCCTGGCGACGAAAGAAATTGTCGAGGAAGTCAGCAACCCGGATCACCAAATTGGACTCAAGGAAGTGAAGGAAGTGGCTGAAGAAGCGGAACTCGGCGATAGCGTCGTTCTGGATGTGACCCCGCAACAAAAAGAATTTGGCCGCATGGCTGCCATTCAAACCAAGCAAGTTCTCATGCAAAAACTGCGCGATCAGCAGCGCCGCATGATTCAAGAAGAATTCCAAGACCTGGAAGAAACGGTCTTGCAAGCGCGAGTGCTGCGATTTGAGCGTCAATCGGTAATTATGGCAGTCAGCAGCGGGTATGGCCGTCCGGAAGTGGAAGCGGAACTCCCGCGCAAAGAACAACTTCCCAATGACAATTATCGCGCCAATGCCGCCTTTCGGGTTTACTTGAAAAAGGTGCGCGAAGGGGTAGGCAGGGGCCCCCAATTAATTATCTCTCGGGCGTCAGCAGGCTTAGTGGCTTA
Organism: Halothece sp.; assembly: GCA_042218725.1. Classification (GTDB taxonomy): domain Bacteria; phylum Cyanobacteriota; class Cyanobacteriia; order Cyanobacteriales; family Rubidibacteraceae; genus Halothece. The sequence continues at coordinate 15,286 of JBDGQV010000207.1, forward strand.
CTTGTTTGAAAACGAAGTCCCTGAAATTCAAGATGAAGTGGTCCGCATTGTCGCCGTGGCGCGGGAAGCGAATCCCCCTTCCCGGAATGTTGGGTCTCGCACCAAAATTGCCGTGGATACCCTAGACCGCGATGTGGACCCCGTTGGGGCTTGTATTGGCGCTAGAGGATCGCGCATTCAAGCAGTAGTCAATGAACTGCGCGGGGAAAAAATTGATGTCATTCGTTGGTCTCCTGACCCGGAAATTTATATTAAAAATGCCCTATCTCCGGCGCAAATTAATCGCGTTATTTTAATGGATACCGAACAACGACATGCGCAAGTGTTAGTGCCGGAAAATCAACTGAGTTTAGCTATCGGCAAAGATGGGCAAAATGTTCGTCTCAGTGCTCATTTGACGGGTTGGAAAATCGATATTAAAGAAGTGAAGAAAGATGAGGAGGAAATGGAAGAAGATAGCGCTCCAGAGACAGAAGGGGAAACAGTTGAGGAATTTTCCCCCGATTTTGAAGAAACCGTAGAAGCTCAAACCTCCCCCCTAGAAGCTAATATAGATGATTGAAACCAATGCTAGTAATGTGATCGGGAGGATCGCTGTGGTGGCCACTGACGTTCAAGAAAAACCAGCCATTCAAACAGTTGAGAAAAATCAAACCGTTCGTAAGCCGGCACCCCGTTATCGGGTACTTCTCCACAATGATGATTTTAATGGCATGGAATATGTTGTACAAACATTGTTGCAAACGGTACCCAATTTGACACAACCGCAAGCGGTTGACATTATGATGGAAGCTCATAATTCTGGGGTGTCTTTGGTGATTACTTGCGCCCAAGAACATGCGGAATTTTACTGTGAAACCCTAAAAAACCATGGGCTCAGCAGCACAATTGAACCTGAAGAGTAATTGGATCAGCGTTTTTCTTGACTTTTAACTGCATTCAAGTACTACCTGACAGTGTTATTAAACAAATTGCAGCCGGAGAGGTGATTGCTTCTCCGGCTTCTGTGGTGCGTGAGTTAGTGGAAAATGCCCTAGATGCGAAGGCAAATCGGCTTACGATTACTCTCGATTCTCAATTATCCTCGATTCGGGTCGCTGATAATGGGGAGGGGATGAGTTTAGACAATCTCAGATGTTGCGCGGCTGCTCACACCACCAGTAAAATTCAATCCTTTGCCGATCTGCAAAAAATTGTCAGTTTGGGATTTCGCGGGGAAGCGTTGCACAGCATGACCCAAATTGCCTCGTTGGAAATTCTCAGTCGGCCTCGGAATCTGGAAGGGGCAGTTGGGTACCGCATCCAATACGGTAAAGGGGGGGAAATTGTCCGGGAAAAACCGATCGCGATCGCGCCTGGTACCATTGTGACGGTTTCCGAAATTTTTGCCAATTTTCCCGCCCGTCGTCATGCCTTGCCCAAAGTCTCCCAACAGTTAAAAACCATCCAGAAAACCATTTACGAGATTGCCCTGTCTCATCCTGGGCTAACTTGGCAAGTGTATCATGGCCAGCGCCTCTGGTTGCATCTTAGTCCTGGGGAAACCCCGCGGCAACTGCTTCCTCAAATGTTGCCCAAATGTCAGGAATCGGATTTCCAATATGTGTGTCGAGAACTAACCACCCCGGAACAAGGCGGACAATCTTGTTTAGAATTAGTGGTAGGACTGCCCGATCGCGCCTCCCGCGCTCAAGGGGATTGGATTAAAACCGCTATTAACGGGCGCTGTGTTCGCTTGCCGGAGTTGGAACAAACGATCATTTCCGGGTTGATCAGAACCTTGCCGCGCGATCGCTACCCGATTTGTTGGCTACATTTGCACACAGATCCCAGTTTAATCGATTGGAATCGCCATCCCGCCAAAGCGGAAATCTATCTGCGCCACCTGAATTACTGGCAAGAACAAACCACTCAAGCCCTGAATGAAGCGTTAAGCTTTAATCCCGGCAGTATTCCGGAAACGGTTCATAATCAGCGTGTGGGGGAACTGATCAAAGCCAAAGAAGCCCAAGGCAGCTATCAACTCTCCGATCGTCTGGTTCCCGAAGACAATAATGAATTGAGTGTATTATCCCTAAGCGCGATCGCGCAAGTCCACAACACCTACATTATCGCTGAACATCCCAGCGGAATCTGGCTCATTGAACAACATATTGCCCATGAACGCATCCTCTACGAACAATTGGAAGATGAGTGGCAACTGGTTCCCCATGATCCCCCCTTAATCCTCAATCAGCTTTCACAGCAACAACAAGAACAGCTAGAACGCTTGGGTCTCGAAATTGATGCCTTTGGGGAACAAATGTGGGCTGTCAGAACAGTTCCCAAAATTTTACAACCCCGAGATGACCTGAGCGATGCTATCTTAGAGCTGAGTCTCGGGGGAGACTTGCAAACCGCCCAAGTTGCCGCCGCTTGTCGCAGTGCGATTCGCAATGGCACTCCCTTAAGCCTTGCCCAAATGCAAGAGATTCTGGATGGTTGGAAACGGACTCGTCACCCCCATACCTGTCCTCATGGCCGCCCCATCTACTTATCCTTAGAAGAAACTTCCCTAGCCAAATTTTTCCGCCGCCATTGGGTGATTGGAAAAAGTCATGGCATTTAATTGGCAATTGGTAGGTTTGGTTACTAGTCACTGGCGACTATGAAAGGTATCTTTAAATTTGATTCGTTAGCGAGAGGGAAACAAATGTATAATCCGGAAAGTACGATTGAAGCCATCCAAGCCAGAGAAATTCTGGATTCACGAGGACGACCCACTGTCGAAGCGCAAGTCCAATTAGCAGGCGGGGCGATGGGCATTGCCCAAGTTCCCAGCGGTGCTTCCACAGGAACCTTTGAAGCCCATGAACTGCGAGACGGAGAACAACGCTACGGGGGCAAAGGGGTTCTCAAAGCAGTCAATAATATTCACGATACATTGCTTCCGGCTTTGATGGACTTAGATGCCCTGGATCAGATATTGATTGACCAAACCATGAGAGAGCAAGATGGCTCTGATAATAAAGCAAACCTTGGCGCAAATGCTATCTTAGCCGTTTCCCTTGCCACTGCCAAAGCTGCTGCCGATTACTTAATGTTACCCCTTTATCGTTACTTAGGGGGCCCTATGGCCAATGTGTTGCCAGTTCCCTTTATGAACGTGATTAACGGCGGCGCTCATGCTTCCAATAACATTGATTTTCAAGAATTTATGATTGTTCCCATTGGCGCTCCTAGCTTTGGTGAAGCCCTACGTTGGGGGGCAGAAGTCTTTAGTGCTTTAAGTAAAGTGTTAGACTCGCAAGGATTGCTCACCGGTGTGGGCGACGAAGGGGGATTTGCCCCGAACTTGGAATCCAATAAGTCAGCCCTGGAAACTTTGATGGTAGCCATTGAAAAAGCCGGATATCAACCGGGAGAACAAATTGGCCTAGCGTTGGATGTGGCAGCCAGCGAATTTTATCAAGATGGAAAATATATTTATGAGGGACGGGAACATTCTCCTCAAGAATTAATTGATGACCTGAGTGACTTAGCCCGGGATTATCCCATTATTTCCATTGAAGATGGGCTGCATGAAGACGACTGGGAAAACTGGCAAGGATTAACGGAAAAAATTGGAAAACAGAAACAATTAGTGGGAGACGATCTATTTGTCACCAATCCCACTCGTCTCAAACAAGGCATTGAAACTCATTCCGGCAATGCCATTTTAATTAAATTCAATCAAATTGGAACCCTCAGCGAAACCCTAGAAACCATCGATTTAGCCCACCGTCACCAGTATGCTTGCATGATTAGCCATCGGTCCGGTGAAACCGAAGATACCAGTATTGCTGACTTAGCCGTTGCCACTCGCGCCGGGCAAATCAAAAGCGGTTCTCTCTCTCGCAGTGAACGGATTGCTAAATATAATCAGTTATTGCGAATTGAACAAGAACTCGGCGATCGCGCTGTCTATGCCCCCAAAGTGGGCTTAGGACCCCGTTTCGGTCACGATTAAATATCAGCCCACCGCTTCATTTGCATCGATCCCCCTATTTCGGGGGATTTTTTTGATGGCCTCAAAATGAAATAATGATCAACTGCGCTAATCAGTCATTCCCACCCGCTCTTGTTGATGATACGCCAACTGTTTCTGTTAATACTCGTTTTCCTCACGGCTTGCAGCAGTGCCTCGGTAAGTTCTTACCCAGCGGTGGACGTCATTGAGGTTCGCGATGGCGATACCATTACTGTTCAAGACAATAAAACAACAACGAGCATCAAATTAGCTTGTATTGATGCCCCAGAAACATCACAGCAGGGGGGTCAAGAAGCGACGAATTATCTAAAACAGTTAATTTCTGCCGGCAAAACCGTTGGCTTGAAGAAGATTCCGGAAGCTTCTAAGGGCATAACAGTTGGTGAAATTTATCGCAATGGCGACTCGATTAATCTTAAATTAGTCCAGCAGGGACAGGCAGTGGTTGATCCCCTATCGCTGGATGCTTGTTCTGACAAGCGGGAGCAATTTTTAGCTGCCCAACAAAGGGCCAAATCGGCGAATTTAGGATTTTGGCGTCAAGGGAGCCGCATGCCCTGGGAATATCGGCAGCAAGAGGGAATTGAGCCGGAAACAACCAATTTCGGAACCTCGACCAATCGTTTGCCCCCTTGTGTTGAGAATGATTGCGACTGTTTTGATTTTTCCAGTCACAGAGAAGCCCAACGGGTGTTAGAAGCTTTCTCAGGAGATCCCCATCGTCTTGATGCCGATGGCAATGGCATTGCTTGTGACAACTTGTACTAATCAATAATGACGCTTCGTTTTTCTCTCAGCCGCGAAGTTTTTTTGCTAGCGGCACCCGTGATCGGTCAATCCTTCTTACAAACCCTCGTTGTCTTCGTCGATCGCGTCATGCTGGGGCGTTACAGCGCTGAGGCCCTAGCTTCCATGCAAATCAACGGGGCTTTGCTTTGGTCCATTACCAGTACCTTGTCGGCTTTTTCGGTGGGGTCGGTTGCCTTAGTCGGACGAGGCGTGGGAGGGCGCGATCGCGCATTGGCGGCAACAGTCACCCGTGCCAGTCTCCTGCTGGCAGTTGGTATCGGGTTGCTCATTTCACTGGTTGGTTTCTTAAGCCTAGATGGAATCTTAGGATTATTTCCCACCGCAGATGTAGGGGTTAAAGCAGCTGCCCGCGCATATTTAAGCATAGTTTTGTGGGCCATGCCCATGAAACTGATTTCAATTGCTGCCGCCGCTAACTTACAAGCCGCAGGCAATACCCGCACGCCCTTTCTCGTGGCTTTAATGAGCAATACCGTCAATCTTGCAGTGAACTATTGCCTCATTTTTGGCAATTTGGGGGCGCCAACATTAGGCATTCGAGGGGCTGCCCTGGGAAGCGCAACCGCGATGGCTTTGAATGCCTTGAGTTTATTGGCGGTTTTATCCCGTCCTCAGGGAAAGCTGACATTTCGCGGACGAGGCGGGGAACGCGATGCCCTGAGACGATTGTTCAAAGTTGCGGCCCCTGCTTTTGGGGAAAGATTCGTGCAACATGTGGGATTTCTGGGATTCGTTAGTTTCATTAGCGCTCTTGGCGGCCTTGCCATGGCAGCAAATCAGGCTTTGGACAGCATCGAATCAATTTGTTATTTATCGGCGGACGGGTTTGGGATTGCGGCTGCCGCTGTTGTTTCCCAACGCCTAGGGGCCCATCGTCCTCAGGAAGCGGCCGTCGGGGCAAAAATTGCCACCCTGTGCGCGATCGCGCTCTTAGGGTTTTTCGCCTGTTGGTTTTTGCTTATTCCGTCTCAGCTATTGAGTATTTTTTCTCAAAACAACGAAATGATTGAAATCGGCATTCCCTGTCTTTACGTGGCGGCGTTGGCGCAACCTTTTATGGCAACGAGTATCGTTCTGGGCCAAGCCTTGCGCGGTGCCGGGGATACGAAAACCGCTTTTTACGTCTCCTTAGCGGGTTGGTTCTTCGTTCGCCTCAGTGCCACCTATCTATTTGCTTTCGTCTTCGATTTAGGTTTGCTTGGTGTTTGGCTAGGTTCCACCTGTGATTGGATGGTTCGTTGTTTCACGCTAATGGCGATTTTCCTCCGAGGCAAATGGCAAAAAGTTGCTGTTTGAGTTTCACCTAAAGCAAGCGCTCCTGCAGAAAGATCAGCCGCAGGAGAGCAAAGCATGATCCAATGTAAACTACATCTAGCCGACTTCGTCTGAGCTAGATGCTTTTAGTAGCCCTCCATCTATGTCGCACGACAATAGACGGGAGCCTCCGGTTACCTAAGCCAGTAGGTTGCCCTACTGACTCGGCTCCAGAACGGTACGTGAAACTTTCGCTTCATACCGCTCCTCATCAACGAACACTAACCTTATTAGCACTTCCCTGCTTATTTTCCCGTTGTCGTTTGGTATCTTCGGCAGTTTTCTCATGGTGACAATGGCGATGAAGTAATTGATAATTCTTGTACTGGTCTTTGCCCCCTTCGGCTTTAGGGACGATGTGGTCAACCTCCAGTACATCTTCACCCTCGAAGTAAAGTCCACAACGGGTACATTTGCCTTTCTGTCGCTTCAACAGTTTGGCGACCCGTGTTGATGTGCCAGGATATTCTCCCCGACGTGTACTCCAATAACGCCAGTCCCCGTCAAAGGGAGATTTGTTTCCCTTGACCTTGGTATGTCTGACAATCGGTGTCCATGCGTGTTTGCGAAGTTCATGCTTACCCGCAACAGGACTATTTGGGATGTCAGAAGGGGTTGAGAAAACCCAATTATCTCCTGAAGCCCGTTCATCCTTTCCTCTATGCCAGTATCTATGGCTACACCATTTATACGTTTTATTGGGGTGTCGGCTTTGAACCCAGCGTCTTAATTTGTTATAGACTTTGAAGTCTACGTCTTTGAACGTTTCTTTACTACAGACTGTGGAATGATAATCTGTCCACCCTTTGATGATTGGGTTTAATCGCTCAATGACTCTTTCTTGAGATTTTCCCTCCATTGAGTTTAGGACTTCCACAATCCTTTGATAGTGTGTTTTGACGCTTTCTTTATTGGGTTTGATTATTGTTTTGAAACCTAGTAATCTACCGTGTGTATTCTGTCCTGAATGTTTTCTACCAACTAGATATTGGCGTATATTCCATCCTAAGAAGTTAAACCCTGCTTCCTCACAATCCGTCCGATTCAGGGTATGGCAAATTCTGGTCTTACTCTCTTTTAACTCTAGTCCGAGACCATGTAACCAGTTTTCTATCAGTTCTTTTGCTTGTTGAATGACGGATTTATTTTTGTGAAGTACAACGAAGTCATCTGCATACCTGATAAGGGAAATACTATTGCGGTTATCCCGTTTGTTCCCTTTCCAGGTTTCAGCCCATTGTTTTATGTACTCCTCCAGTCCGTGCAAGGCGATGTTTGCCAATAGAGGACTTATCACCCCTCCTTGTGGCGTTCCCTCATTTGTTGGAAACCAATCGCCTCTATCCAACATTCCCGACTTCAACCATGCTCGAACCTGTCGAGCTATGACCGGGGTGGTATTTAGTTTCTGCAGTAGAACCTTATGGTTAATGCGGTCAAAGCACTTAGCTATATCAGCATCTAATACGTATTTAGATTTTTGAGATATTGTTGATTGTATTGCTTGACCTGCGTCATGGCAGGAGCGTCCTGGACGGAATCCATAACTATTAGGCTCGAACTTGGCTTCCCATTCCGGCTCTAAAGCCAGTTTGAGAAGACTTTGTCTTGCCCTATCTTCCATGGTTGGAATGCCCAGACCACGCTTTTCGGTGCGTCCGGGTTTCGGAATCCAAACTCTCCTTAACGGACTGCCTTTATCGTTTAGACGTAGGTTTTCAGCAAGGGTTAGGCGTTGTTTGGGAGAGAGACTTTTATAGCCGTCAATTCCTGCCGTGTGTTTCCCTTGGTTGTCCTGAGAGATTCGCCTGACTGCTAAGAGTCGGGCGTTCCAAGACCGTAACAATAATCGTTGGAGTTTGTGAACT
>JBDGQV010000208.1:0-3073 GCA_042218725.1 Halothece sp.
ATAAGTCGCGATTGGATCAAACTTTTGCTTTTAGTTCAATGAGCGCGTTCACTTTGAATTCTAACCGATATTCAGAAAGCATGATTGTCGCGAAGCGACCCCAAATTGAAAATTTGATCGCGCTCTTCATTATTTTCCGGCGGCACTTACTACTTATTTTAGGGAATTATTGCGAAGCGACACATCTGGCCGAAATTTACGGCAACCAGTTTTCATCCAACACCTGATCTAAGGGCGCGATCGGTTCTTGGGGGAAAGCAGGAAGCGGTAATCCGGATTTTTCAGATGCTATGACTCGGGCATCTTGATAGCATTGAAAGAAAATCTCGTCGAGATAAGACTTTAAACTGGGACTATCTTCTAATTGATATTGAATCTGTTGCCGAAAGTTTGCTATCTCTCCTCGCCAATGCCTTTGATTTCTTTCGATTTCATTGTCCCAATATTTGAGCTTCAGTAAATGTTCTAATAGTGTTTTCAAGACACTTTGCAGTTTTCTTTTCTCTCTTTTGCTCAAATCTAAAACTTCCTCGATTAGATTCTCCCAATCCAGAGAATCTAAATCTCCATTTTGCAATTGCTTCACTGTTTCCAGCACCCAGAGATGATAATCGCTTTCGTAGAGTTGTTTTTGCTTTTGCTGTGAGTTGGTTAGCATTGTTCAGTTTGGGATGGCAGTGGGACTTACTGCTCATTTTAGAGGATTGGTTTCTAGCGATGTCGCGAATTGGGGAGAGCGCAAGCCTCCAATAAAGATGTTGCCGTTAGGCTTCCGGCTTAAAGCCTTTAAGCACTCATGCGTTCAATAATAAACGGCATTGCTAAACGATAAAAGATCCAAGCAATCAATAATCCCACGATCGCGATCGCGCTCGCCACCCAAAAACCGGTGGGATGAGATAACTCTGCCCCTGTTGCCAACTCCCGTGCTGTCACTAGCAAGGGCGTAGCTGGATTGAGATTGACAATAATACTCAAAATCCCTTCTTTTGGGGGCGGATAAATCACAGGGGTTAGAAATAACCACCCAGAAATCACAAATCTTAGGGTTTTTTGAACATCTTGGTATAACGAACCAATCGGTGCTAAGAAAAGACCAATAAAGGTGCCCAGGGCAATTAAATGAATGAGTGCCACTGGGGCAATGATAATCTCCCAACTAACCGGAAAACGAAACCAAATAAATAAGCCAATAATCAGAATCAATTTAATCGCAAAATTAAAGAAAACTTGCCCCAACTTGCTTAAAACCACTGCCTCTTTGGGAAAATTAATCTTGGCCATCATTGTTTTGGCGCCATTAACTCCTTGCAGCGGGGCATTAATCGATTCCGTAAAGGTTTGCCATAGCGTCATGCTAAACATGACATAAGCCGGATAAGGCAAATCCGTTTCCCCAATATTAATAATTTTGGCGTTATTGGCCACGGTTAAACCAATGCCTGTGGCAATAGGAGGGACTAATGCCCAAAAGAAGCCTAATAAACTCTGACGATACTGTGCCTTAATATCACGAATAAACAGTTGCCATGCCAGTTCTCGCGAGGCTAATAAACTACGCCACATTTCTTTGAATAAATCCCATGGGTGACGTACTTTACTCTCTGGAGTATAAACGGCAACTTCCGAGTGACGATTTTTGTTCTCAGACATAAAAAGTATTGAGGAGCGTGATGATAGGACTGTTTCTGTGTACTCAGCGATTCCAGTTTCAACAGTAGTCTACCACTTATCCCTCAATTCTCTAATCACCTTTCCATATTTGCGGGAGCGCGATTGTTGCGAAGCGACACCGCTTGTTCGGCTGCGCTGATTGCTTCAAGCACTCCTCGAACTCAATTAACGGAAAAGTCCTTGCCATTTGGGATATCCTTTCTTAAACACGGATTCTAAGAGCGAGTAACTTTTTTCTGGTGAATCTGTTTCCAGCGGCGTTGATAAATTCACCCATAAGCAATTGCGTTCACGCAGACTTTGTTTGCCAATCATGCCCGATAAGAGCCGAGGGTTAAGCTTCAAAAGATTCCGATTCATTTTGCGGACAAAACCACTTAGACCAATTGTACTTTTCCCTTGTGACGTAATACAGGCACTTAAATAAGCATGGGTTTGATCGCTAAACAACTTATAGCGACCGATTCCGTCTATGGAATGTTCCTTACCTCCTTGATAAGCATCGCCTAAGTCGCGATAGGTGCTAATAAAATTCCCAACATTGCCGAAGGTTCCGCCAATATGCCTTAATTCCACTGTTACCGGAGTTCCATTTTGACGATATTGATAGCGTTGCCCGGACCGAAACTTCTGGATATATTTGTTAACTGGATCTTTCTCCTCAACAATGGGAGAACTCTTTTCCCGCTTCCAACCGTTGAGACTTAGTTGAGAAGGAAAGTTTAATGGCTGCACTTGTCTGCGTCCAATTTGCGGGAAAAAGAAAGTACCGAGCGTCACCAGCGTCATGATTATGCCAACCCCAGAAAAAAATGGGATAGCAGACGATTCAGATTGCGCAGAAATAGTTGATGATGATTCCTGAGATTCGCTGAGTTCAGTAGAGGCATTTTTTTCCTGTGGTTGCTGTTTCACTTGATTTTCATAATGTTCATAAACAAAGTGCGCAATGACAATCCAAATTGTAAATGCAATTAAGGAAAAAATTTGGTTCCCTTCACTGCCATGCCAGAAATCAAAGGCACTTTCATCAGAAACCACCACTGCTAGCAGTGCCACTCGAACCACTCCTAATAAAAAACCAATTCCTAGCAAGCCTAATAATATTTTTAAGCAAAATTGCCAATTTAGGGGAGCAACAATAAATAAGACTAACGTTAGTTGTAATAACAGACTAATCAGGGGACCCCCTGTGCAAGCATATAAAACTTCCACACTGCCATTCGGCAAAGTAATAGAAACATTTTCTAGAGAGACATTAAACCCTAAGTAATGTAATAAAAATGCACTAAAGTTAGCAGTTAACTGAGTAAAACTAAAATTTCCCGGTAACGAGGTAAAAAGTTTATGAGTGATACCATCAACCAAACTAAAAACCAAAAAGGCAAGCAACGGACGA
>JBDGQV010000209.1:0-9626 GCA_042218725.1 Halothece sp.
CTAGGAAAATGCCGGTTAGATTTTGTTATTCATTGTTGAGTGGTTGTGCAAAGAAAGAATAGATTGTCGGGACTGTTAATTGCCGTAACGCTCGTGCCCCTGAGCTTCACGACTTCTACTGCGGTACTGAGCGAGTCCGCTGTGACAAAGCAAATAACTCAATTGGCGCAAGCTAATGATAACGATCGCTTGCGGGAGTTGCTGAAACGAGGGCGAGAACTGGTCAATGCCAAGAAGTATCAAGCAGCAATAGACGTTTATCAACAAGCGGCACGGTTAGATCCAGATAATCCGAAAATTTTCTCTGGAATTGGTTATTTAGAAGCCAGTCAAGGGAATTATCAAGAGGCTGCCTCTGCCTATCAACGAGCCATTAATCTTGATCCCGACAATGCCAAATTTCACTATGCCTTGGGTCATAGTTTAGCCAAAATTGAAGATTATGATGGTGCAACAACCGCCTATTATCGCGCCACTGAACTAGCACCAAACAAGGTAGAGGCTTATTTAGGGTTAGCAACGGTTTTGTTGCGTCAAGGCGATCGCGCTGGGGCATTAAGCATTTATCAAAAACTTTTAGACATCAAACCCAATCACCCAAAAGCCCATGCGATGGTGGGGTCTTTATTGCTTCAAAAGGGCAATTACTCCGGCGCGATCGCGCATTTAAAACAACTGACTCAAACCCGCTCTGCCCCCATTTCAGCCTGGTTTGACTTAGCCAAGGCCTATCAACAAACGGGAAAAGATGCTTTTGCCCTCAAAACCATGGAAACCTTCTTACGACGCCATCCCAATCACGCCAGAGGGTATTATCAAAAAGGAAAACTCCTCCAACAACAAGGAAATCTGGAAGCTGCCAAATCTGCCTACCAACAAGCGGTTGACTTGGGTTCGAAACCGGTGGAAGCCTTAGTTGCTCTTGGCGCAATCCAACTCAAGCAAGAACAGTATCTTGATGCTATTGTTACCTATCGCCGTCTGACAGAATTAGTTCCCAATAATCCCGGCATTCAATACAATTTAGGACTGGCTCTCAAAGGGCGCGATCGCGTTGATGAAGCCAGAGTGGCCTTTCAAAAGGCTTATCGACTGTTTGTGAAAGTGGGCAATCAAGAAGGAAAAGATCGTTCCAAAATGCAACTGCGAAAGTTATGATTCCAGTTGTTCCAACCAAGGACGGACATCCACAGCCAACGCCCTGCCCAATTCCAGCAACGGGCGCAATGCCGGGGATAAACGGCCTTGGCAATGGGTTTTCAACCAGGTGTAGTATAATTCTTGACAGCGATCGAACACAACTCCCACATCTAGCAACTGTCCTAAATTAATTAGCTCTTTGGTATAGTCTCCCGTTGCCGGATCATGGGGACAGTCATGGAGTAAATGCCAGAGAGAGCGCAGGGTTAACCGTTGCAAAATTTTTCGCCCTTCTGGAATATCTAAAGACAAATATAATTCGTTGGCTTCCACAAGCAAAGCATTTAAGGCTTGCAGCTGTTCATTGCGGGCGGCAATGTCTTCTTCCACTTGTTCCAAGGTTTGTAAATAATGGAAACAACGCTGAGAAAGGGTAATTTCCGCTGCCGCTTTTAATTCTCGGGGAATGGGTAAACTATCCTTAACAAAGGCAACGAGAAGACTGTAATTATCGCGATAAATTTGGGTGTAAAGCTCATGCAGACGGGTTTTTGTCTGTTGCGCCAACTGTTGAATGATTTCCTGTCGCTTTTCCACAAACACATTTTCCAACCCCAACGACTGTTCCCCGAACTGCTCTTTCATAACCAGAATGGTTTTGGCAGCACTGCCCCGTTTCAAGGCAGCAAAAATATGTTCCAATTGCTGAGTGTAAATTCCGCGCCCCATAAAGGGGTGAACACAGCAATGAAAATCCCATCCCCCCAAATGCAAAACCGCAAACACCAGATCATGGGTTTCTCCAGTGAGTTGCGACTGCATTGTCACTTCTCCCATCGCTAAGGTTAAGGCACCAATAGTTTGTCGGTGATAATCTTGTTGGGTAATGTCATAAGCATAGTCATGATCGGATTGCGGTTGAGGATCAAATAGCGAACTCAGGGCGTAATGAGCGGCAATTTGTTCAATGGTAATCTGCGCAGGTTTCACCAATTCCTGATAAACGTCTGCCCCATTATGGAAGCGTCGATCATTGCTTGGGGCTTGGGCTAAACCTTCCAGAAACGGCGTTTCCAGCCATTGACCGGAAATTTCCGCTGCTAGCGCGATCGCGCGGGAGGCATAGCGCAAAATTTGCACCCCTTCCGGGCGGGATAATTCATCAAAAAACCAGCCGCAACTGGTATACATTAACAGCGCATTCCGTTGCATTTCCAGCAATTTTAGGGCTTCAATCCGTTGTTGCCGAGTGAGGGGATGAGGGGCATGACGCGTTAAAAAAGCCGTTACCACTGAACAATTAGACTCTGACCAAGTATTGATATAATCATCTCGGGCTTGCCAAGGGTCTAAGAATAATTTGTTTCCTTCGCGTTCAAAGAGACGGGCTAGATGATGCCGCAACCAATCCAGTGTTTCTCGCAAGGGTTTGCGCCACAGTTGTTGGGAATGATCATTGCCGCCGCAACCGCAATGACTGCGCCAGCGTTCCACCCCATGACAACAACTCCAAGAACTCACCGGCTTTAAACTCACTTCCCAAGTTGGGGGATGCTCACTGAGATAATGCCCATAGTTGGTCACTTGCCACCGTCGCCCTGGGAACTCGCGGGTAAAGGCGTAGGCTAAACATTTCTCCGTTCCCGGTTTATGATGGCCGAAGGTTTCCCCATCCGTCGCGGCATTGATCAATTGCGAGGGGCAATGATCTCCTTGGATGGCTTGTCGCAGTCGTTCGGCAAAGTAACCCGAAGCGGCAAGAACATTATCAAACCCCATATCTCCCGAAATTGGGCCATCGTAGAAAAAGATGTCAATGGAGTCGCTGTCGTTGACATAACAGCGATAAGGGCGAGTGGGATTAATTTGCGATCCTCCCACTTCCTGCCATACGCGGGGATAAGGATGATCCGCAGTAGGAAGCGGGCGACAGCGCTGGGCTTGGGAAGGGGAAAGGATAATAAAGCGGATATTTTCAGCAATGAGGGCTTCTAAGGTGGGATAATCCACTGCGGTTTCCGGCAACCACATTCCTTCCGGTTCCCGTCCAAATCGGGAGGCAAAATCGGCTTTTCCCCAACGAATTTGCGTGATCCGATCCCGGGGGTGGGCTAAGGGCAGAATGACATGATTATACGGTTGCGCGATCGCGTTCCCATGTCCATTGAGACGTTCACAACTGGCGCGATCGGCTTCTAAAATTTTCTGATACACTTCCCAATCATACCGTTCCAACCAAGACATTAAGGTAGGACCGACATTAAAACTTAAATACTCAAAATTATTAACAATATCAACAATTTCTCCTTGTTCGTTTAAAACACGCGCAAATACATTCGGACGATAACATTGATGATGAATCCGTTCATTCCAATCATGAAACGGGGCAGCGCTGGGTTGTCGTTCAATCGTTTCTAAATAGGGATTTTCGCGAGGAGGCTGATAAAAATGTCCGTGGATGGTTACATAAACCCCAGTTTTTGTTTCTGATTTATTGTTAGTTTCAACTGTTGTTAATGATTCCTTAACGACAGATGGGTTTTGTTGTATTTCCATCTCGCCATCCCTCCTAATTGTCGCTAAAATGTTCGTAATGTTTACTAATTATTGCTAGTATTAATTTTTAAGCCAGTTTGAAAGAACGATTCAAGGCAACCCATTCATCTTGTTTCATTTTTGGTCACATTCGGGTATTCTTTAGTATTAACTGTTAGACCTCTAGTTTTAGAATATGTTAAATCGCAATACCTTATGGTTTACGTTGTTACTATTTGTTCCGATTTCTCTGATCGGTCATTGGTTGAATTGGGGTGAAGTCACAATTTTCATTACCGCAGGCTTAGCAATTGTTCCTTTAGCTGCTTTTATGGGAGAAGCAACGGAAGAAATTGCTGTTGTCGTCGGGCCGACACTAGGTGGATTGCTAAATGCAACCTTTGGCAATGCTACTGAACTGATCTTAGCTTTTATTGCTTTAAGAAGCGGTTTAATTAGTGTAGTCAAAGCAACAATTACGGGGTCAATTATTAGTAATTTGTTGCTTGTTATGGGATTTGCCATGCTGTTGGGCGGATTGCGTTATAAAGAACAGGTTTTTCAGTCGGAAGTTGCCCGCGTCAATGCTTCTTCAATGAACTTAGCGGTTATTGCAATTTTACTGCCAACCGCCGTGGAATATACCTCAAACGGGATTGGAGAACCTACCTTACAAAAACTGTCTGTTGCTGTGGCAATTGTTTTAATAATTGTCTATGGATTAACTTTATTATTTTCTATGAAAACCCATGCTTATCTCTGTGACGTGGGAAAAGCTGACTTAGCAACAAATGAGGAAGAAAGAAAACCGGAAGACGTCAATGTTTGGTTTTGGGTAGCGATTTTATTTGCCGTTACAATTGCGGTTGCCATTGAGTCAGAATTGTTAGTTAATTCCTTAGAATCAGCAACGGAAAGTTTGCGAGTAACTGCCCTGTTTACCGGGGTCATTTTGCTTCCCGTTATTGGCAATGCTGCTGAACACTTTACTGCTGTCACCGTTGCCATGAAAAATAAAATGGATTTATCTTTATCGGTAGCAGTAGGGTCCACGTTGCAAATTGCCCTATTTGTTGCGCCGGTACTCGTCATTGCCGGTTGGATCATGGGACAACCGATGGATTTAAATTTTAATCCCTTTGAGTTAGTGGCAGTTGCGGTGTCTGTGTTGATTGCCAATTCCATTAGTTCCGATGGCAAATCCAATTGGTTAGAAGGCAGTTTGTTATTAGCCACTTATGTTGTGCTGGGCTTAGCCTTTTTCTTTCATCCCCCGGTTCCCGGATTAGGTTAATTGACGATAACCATCGCAGAAATCCCTTAAAGCACCCTGAAAATTGGGTTCCTAATTGCAAGAATCAACGTCAAAATAGATCAAGAACGTTGGAGAACGAAGCATGTCAGATAATTTACGAAGCAAAGCAGTTACGCAAGGAACGCAACGTGCCCCGAATCGGGCCATGCTAAGGGCAGTGGGCTTTGATGATCAAGATTTTAACAAGCCCATTGTGGGACTCGCCAATGGATTTAGTACCATTACTCCCTGCAATATAGGGATTAATGATTTGGCCTACCGTGCCGAAGCGGCCTTCAAACAAGCCGGTGCGATGCCCCAAATGTTCGGTACAATTACCATTTCCGATGGCATTTCTATGGGAACTGAGGGGATGAAGTATTCTCTGGTTTCCCGGGATGTGATTGCTGACTCCATCGAAACCGTTTGCAATGGACAGAGTATGGATGGAGTGCTAGCAATTGGGGGATGCGATAAAAATATGCCAGGGGCGATGATCGCGATCGCGCGCCTCAATATCCCTGCCATTTTTGTCTATGGAGGCACCATTAAACCGGGGCATTACAACGGCCAAGATTTAACCATTGTCAGTGCCTTTGAAGCGGTAGGACAACACAGTGCCGGTAAAATTGATGAACAGCACCTCACCGAAATTGAACGCCGTGCTTGCCCTGGTGCCGGGTCTTGCGGCGGCATGTTTACTGCCAATACCATGTCCTCTGCCTTTGAAGTCATGGGGATGAGTTTGCCCTATTCCTCGACGATGGCAGCGGAAGATGCGGAAAAAGGCGATAGTGCGGAAAAATCAGCCTTTGTTTTAGCCGAAGCGATTCGCAAACAGATTCTGCCCAGCCAAATTTTAACCCGCAAGGCGTTTGAAAATGCCATTTCGGTAGTCATGGCGGTTGGCGGTTCGACCAATGCGGTGTTGCATTTACTCGCCATTGCCAATAGTATTGGCGTTGATCTCACTTTAGACGATTTTGCCAAAATTCGCGATCGCGTGCCGGTATTATGCGATCTCAAACCCTCCGGTCGGTTTGTGATTACCGAGTTTCATCAAGTAGGCGGAATTCCCCAAGTCATGAAAATGCTGTTAGACCATGATTTATTGCATGGCGATGCTTTGACGATTACCGGGGAAACCATTAGCGAAATTTTAGAAGATGTGCCCAGTGAACCCGCCTCGGATCAAGAAATCATCCGTCCTTGGAATAATCCCATGTATCCTCAAGGGCATCTGGCCATCTTAAAAGGCAATTTAGCCACAGAAGGGGCAGTTGCCAAAATTAGCGGCGTCAAAACTCCCAAAATTACCGGTCCAGCAAGGGTATTCGACTCCGAAGAAGACTGTTTGGATGCCATTCTCGCTGGGCAAATTCAAGCCGGCGATGTGGTCGTGGTTCGCTACGAAGGGCCCAAAGGCGGTCCTGGCATGCGGGAAATGTTGGCCCCCACCTCTGCCATTATTGGCGCTGGCTTAGGGGATTCCGTGGGCTTAATTACTGATGGCCGTTTTTCTGGCGGAACCTATGGCATGGTCGTCGGTCATGTTGCCCCAGAAGCAGCTGCCGGCGGCAACATTGCTTTTGTCCAAGAAGGAGATACGATTACCATTGATTCCTATACGCGATCGCTCCATCTCCATGTCAGTGATGAGGAGTTGGCGCAACGTCGGGCTAAATGGCAAGCCCCAGCCCCTCGTTACCCGCGAGGCGTTTTGGCCAAGTATGCCAAGCTAGTCTCTTCCAGTAGTTTGGGGGCAGTGACCGACTTAAATCTGACTTAGCGAGTACCATTGCTTGGAGACAGGGTTTTCGCGATCCCTGTCTCAAATGCGGGATGAGTCATCTTTCCCTCTCGGGCAGGGTCAAAATTTCGACTCCTTCTCTGGTGACGGCAATGGTATGTTCAAATTGGGCAGACAATTTCCCATCTTTAGTAACGGCGGTCCACTTATCGGATAGAATTTTCGCCTCGTGAGTGCCTTCATTAATCATGGGTTCGACGGTAAACACCATGCCGGGGCGAATGCGCTTGCCTTTTCCTTGGGTGCCATAATGGGGAATTTGCGGGGCGGTGTGAAACACCCGATTAATGCCATGCCCCACAAAGTCACGCACTACAGAAAATCCTTGGGCTTCAGCATATTCCTGAATCGCGGCGCCAATATCGCCAATTCTTCCCCCAGGCTTCACCGCAGCAATACCGCGCATCATACATTCTTTCGTGGTTTCCACCAACTTTTTCGCTTCCGGGGAAGGGGTGCCCACCATAAACATTCTGGAAGTATCCCCATGATAGCCATCGAGAATAGGGGTGACATCAATGTTCATGATATCTCCCTCTTTTAGCACTTGCTTTTCATTGGGAATGCCATGACAAATCACTTCATTGACGCTGGTACAAATGGATTTGGGAAAACCGTGGTAGCCTAAGGGAGCACTGGTAGCACCGTGGGCCTGTGTCCACCGTTCCGCTTCATCATTGAGTTCTAGGGTGGTGACCCCAGGCTTAATCATGGTTTCTAGATGATCCAACAGTGCAGCCGCTAAACGCCCTGCACTTCGCATTTTTTCAATTTCTCGATTGGATAAAAGAGTAATGGTTTCGCTTCCCATGCGTTTAACTGATTGCTCGCAGATTCTATGTTATCAACGTTAGCAGTTTTCAATTATTGAGGCTGTTCGACAAGGGATAATTCGCCTTGCTGAATTCGCCAACATTGATCAGCCACCGACACTAATTCTTTGGCGTCATGGGTGACTACTAATAACGTCCAATGTTCTTTCAATTTTGCCAACAATTTTACTAACTGGCTTCGCATTGACCAATCTAACCCAGCAGTGGGTTCATCTAACATGAGAATATTTGGCTGACGGATTAATTGCACGGCTAAGGCTAAGCGTCTTTGTTGGCCGCCGCTTAAGGCATTGGGAGAGGTATTGAGAGAAAGATGATCTAAACCGACTTCTGTTAAGGCTTCCTTGACTTGGTTTATATTTAATTCGGGATGACCAAAACGAACTTCTTCTAAGAGAGTGCCCCCGCAAAAATGGCGTTCCGGAAACTGAAATACTAATCCGGCTAGTTCTTGCAGATTGTAGGACATTAAGGTTTGGTTTCTCCACAGAATTTCGCCTTGGGTTCGTTCTGCCAATCCCGATAATATTTCAAGAAGTGTACTTTTGCCGGAACCGCTGGGTCCAATAATCAGTCCTAATTGTTGAGGCGGCAGTTGCAGACTAATTTCTTTTAAAATCGGTTCTGGTGTCGCAGCTGGATGGTAACTCAAATTATTTAGATATAACATAAAATTAATTGATAATTGATAAAAAATTAAGGCTGATTATGGGAAGGATATTTTCTATCTTAAAGCAAAGTGCCATTGTGACAACAGCTAGTGTGATTTTTAGCTGGCAGATGCCCAGCGCGATCGCGGGAGATCCCTTTCGAAAAACTGATCCTCGCCCCATTAGCGATACAACAGAATCAGCATTTGAAGCCATATTTCGAGCTGGAAATTATCAAAAAGCGACTCGCTTGTTAGATACAATTAATTCCGACGCTGATCCTCTATTTTATGCGTTGAAAGGATCAATTGCTTATACAAAAAAAGACTGGAACACTTTGAAAAAAGCTGCGAATCAAACACGAATTCAAGCAAAACAACTAGGTCAAACTGATCCGTTGCGACGTGATTTATATTTAGCAATTGGCCATTTTTTAGAAGGAAGTTATTTGTTTGAAGTGGAAGGCGCATTTAGTGTTTTTGACAAATTGCAAACTGTTCTTTATTATTTAGAATTAGCGGAAAAACATAATCCCAATGACCCAGAATTAAACTTAATTAAAGGGTATTTAGATTTAATTTTAGCGGTTAACTTACCCTTTTTTCAGCCAGAACACGCGATCGCGCGCTTTGAAACCCATGCCCGTCCCACGTATTTGGTCAATCGGGGCTTAGCCATTGCCTATCGCGACTTAGAAAACTATGAAAAAGCGCAAACTGCCGTGGAAAAAGCCCTGAAGGCGACCCCGAATAACCCCGAAATTCACTATCTAAAAGGACAAATCTTGTATAAACTAGGAGAAGAAAAACAGAATATTCAACTGGTTGCCAAAGCTGTGAAGCATTTTGACAGCGCGATCGCGCGATCCAATCAACTCCCCGACTCAATTCGCAAGTCCTATCCCCGAGAACGTCGTCTTGCCCAAACGCTCCTAGAAGAACTGAAAACTGCAAAACGTTAGTTATGAGCACCTCAAGCTATGATTGCATTATTGTCGGATCCGGTCCTGCCGGCGCGAGTGCGGCTTATCATCTTGCCAAACGCGGCTATTCAATTTTGATGCTAGAAAAAGAAACTCTTCCTCGCTACAAACCTTGTGGCGGTGGGGTTTCCCCGATTGTGCAACAATGGTTTGACTTTGACTTTTCTCCCGCGATTTCCCTGAAAGTTTCTGTTAACCGCTACACTTGGAACAAACAAGATCCCTTTGAAGTCTCTCTAAATACGCAAGAACCAGTTTGGATGGTACGGCGGGATGTCTTTGATCATTTCCTGGTGAAACAAGGGCAAAAACAAGGCGCGCAACTGAAAGATAGTACCCTCGTTACCGGAATTGAACAACAACCAGAACGAATCCTCATCAA
>JBDGQV010000209.1:9726-18740 GCA_042218725.1 Halothece sp.
CTCATCAACCAATCACTTGACTATGTTTGAGAAACGATTTTTATCTCCGCTAAAGCAAGGTTTCCTTGCTATTGCCCTGTTGGGCGTTATGGCAGTGCCCTATCAGTCTTCCTTGGCTCAATCTTCCAATCAAAATGGGGAAAATCGGTTGACGGTGCGTTCCGATGTTCAGGAAGCCAACTCAGAAACAGGAGTGATTACAGCCAGAGGGAATGTTCAAATTAACTATCCCGCCCAACAATTACAAGCAACTGCAACCCAAGCTCAGTATTTTCGAAATGAACGTCGTCTCGTCTTAACAGGCGATGTTTACGTCTTGCAAGGTGAAAATAGCATTCGGGCAGAAAAAGTGATTTATTTATTAGAGGAGGGCAAGTTTATTGCCAAACCGAAAGAGAAACAGCAAGTTACCTCTACTTATATGATTCCGGAACCTAAAAATAATGCTGCTTCCTCGCAACCTGATGTTAATGTCCCCGTTGGGGAGTAAATCTGCTGGTGAGTTTAGTTCTCAAACATATTTACAAGGCTTACGGCAAAGCAACCATTGTCAGCCAAGTCAGTGTCATGGTTTCTCCGGGAGAAATTGTGGGATTGCTTGGTCCCAATGGTGCTGGAAAAACCACCACCTTCTATATTGCAACGGGATTAGTCAAACCGGATCAAGGCAGCGTTTGGCTGGGAGAACAAAATATTACCCGTTTAACTATTGATCAGCGATCGCGCTTAGGAATTGGTTATCTTCCCCAACAACCCAGTATCTTTCGCCATTTGAGCGTTGCTGATAATTTACGTTTAGTGATTGAACAAAATGGTTACTCTCCCAGTAAGGGGCAGCAACGGTTGCAAGGATTATTAAAAGAATTTCGCTTAGAAAATGTGGCCGCGAGAGAGGGGAATCGCGTCTCTGGCGGAGAAAGAAGACGCACTGAGTTAGCGCGAGCGTTAGCGGTTGGAGAAAAAGGTCCTCACTTTTTACTCTTAGATGAACCCTTTGCTGGCATAGATCCCATTGCGGTATCAGAATTGCAAACTCTAATCAATCGCCTAAGAGCCCAAAATATGGGGATTTTAATTACGGATCATAATGTCCGCGAAACCTTAGAAATTACAGACCGGGCTTATATTATGCGCAAGGGCGGCATTCTCGCTTCCGGAAAAGCCCAAGAACTGTATCAGGATCCCTTAGTTCGCCAATATTATCTGGGAGATCAATTTGAGCTCTAAAAAAAGCAGCAGAAGTTTACGCTCCTACTGCTGCTTGGTTATTTATTCCGAGTTAAGAGCACCAACGGCATTGGTTTAGTCATCATAGACACGGCACTCTGCCGCTTCCGGATTATCATCGCAATATTGCTCTAACGAGCTTTTCTTGGGTTTTTCACTGCGTTGGTGGGAATATTCTGCTTGTAACTCTTCTACCGTATCCCAGGCAACAGCACAGTCTTGAGACTCATTTCCTTCGGAGTCACAAACTTCGCGAGCTTCATTACGCTGTTTTTCAATTTGTTCTTCAAGATTACTCATAGTTGTTACTCCTTTGAATGAAGTTTTCTAACCTAAGAAAAAAATTTAGCAGTATTTTCTATCTACTTTTACTACCTTAACGTAGATTATCCAAACAACATCTCTATCGAAAGAATTTAATTTCAGTTTTATAATTTTCGTTCTCTGGTAAGGATCTTAGACTCTATTGCTGGGTAGAAAGACGCAGGGTATATTGATGAGTTTCTCCTTGCTCATCTCCCACATAAACTTTATAGGTGCCAGGCATCCAAACTCCCGATAGAGAAGCTTGTTCCCCAGAATTCGCTAAAATACAAAAGCGCCCATCGGGTCCTTTAATGAGAAGGGTCGGGTTTCCCCCCTGGCTAGACACACTCATTCGCATATAGTTGAGTCGCGAAGTGATATTAATCACCTCTTGTGGTTTAGAAGGAACAAACCCACAATCGTTGCTGTTGACGTTTCCTCCTGATTGACCTTGAGTGGTAATCGGTGAAGACAACTCCTGAGTGATTGAAATTGGCTCTGCCATCAAGCGAGTTGCAGTTAAACCAAATAAAATAGTGGCAAGGGTTGTGGTGAGAAGGAAGTTGTAGTGTTGACGTTTCATTGGAGTAGAAATAAACCAGTATTGGTTGCTCTACTTATATTATCTCTCTCTGAGTCACCGCAGTCTGCCAGTGCTGTTTATCTTTATTAGCCGTCCATTATTACCAAAGGAAATCGCTATGAATCAACCAAACTCTCAAACTGATTGGGAAAAACGACTCCAAGAATTAGAAGCGGAAGTCAACGAAGAAACCAATCAACAAAAAACATCTGCTGAACAAAGCTATGTTGCAGATTCCTCGCCGCTAAATTCCAACTCAAATCAGTTTTCCAATCAAGTTCAAAACATCAGCAGCCAAGTCCGTCGTTGGTTTAATGAGCTTCCGATTGTTGGTAAAGTGATTGTCGTTGCTGTTGGAATTGGCATTAGTTTTTCTCTTTTAAAAACTGTTTTCCAACTTATTACATCCCTATTAACGTTAGCCATTATCGGTGCTTTAGGATATGTCGGTTATCAAGTTTTAATCAAATCTAAAAATTCCAACAATGATTAATTGGTTTGTCTGATTGTCAACCAGAGATGATTCAAAACAACAACAGCCACCGATTGAAGTAACTTATTGCCACAAGGAGTGACAATGCAAACGCGCTCATTGGGAACATCTGACGTACAATTTACCCCCATTTTGATGGGAACATGGCAAGCGGGAAAGGCCATGTGGACCGGAATTAAGGACGAAGAAACCATTCAGGCCATTCGAGCCGGGTTTGAAGCAGGAATTACCACCATTGATACGGCCGAAATTTATGGAGAAGGACACTCGGAACAAATCGTTGCCAAAGCGATTTCTGATGTGAGAGAACAAGTACAACTGGCCAGTAAGGTGTTTCCCACTCACTTAAAATATGACCAGGTATTCAAAGCCTGTGAAGGGTCTCTCAAAAATCTCAATACTGACTATCTTGATTTATATCAAATTCACTGGCCCAGCGGCTCGTTTAATAGCGAAATTGTCCCCATTGAAGAAACCATGGAGGCCCTCAACGAACTAAAACGGCAGGGGAAAATTCGTGCCATTGGCGTGTCTAACTTTTCTCGCAGCCAATTGGCTGAAGCACAACAGTATGGGCAAATTGACAGTGTCCAACCTCCCTACTCCTTATTTTGGCGACAAGCAGAAAAAGAACTGATTCCTTACTGTGTGGAACAGAATATTTCTGTACTCGCTTATTCCTCTCTCGCTCAAGGGTTATTAACGGGGAAATTTGGACCCAACCATCAGTTTGAGGAAGGCGATCATCGCGCTAAAAATAAGCTATTTCAAGGGGATAATTATCAACGCGCGCTTAAAGCCATTGAACAATTACGCCCTCTGGCCAACAAAAAAGGTTGCACCTTAACTGAACTCAGCCTGGCTTGGCTAATTGCCCAACCGAATACTCATGCCATTGTTGGGGCTAGGAATTCTGAACAAGCGATCGCGAATGCCAAAGCAGTAGAGGTTTCCCTTTCCGAAGAAGAGTTAGCGGAAATTGACAAAATTGGACGAGGGGTTACTGATTATTTGGATGAAAATCCTGTGCTATGGACATTTAAAGTTTAAGAAAAAAGTGGCACAATATAGGTGACCTATCCCACAATTAGGCTCAGCAATCATGGGCGTGACACCGTTAACCTTCTTCCCCAATCACTCTCTACCGATAGGGCCTAAGTCGAGTTCTTTCTTTTTAGGGCTATGGGGACTAGTTTGGCTAGTTAGCAGTTGGCTGTTAGCTGGCAATAGTGCCATGGCCTTATCTCAGTGGCAATTCAATCCCCAAACCCACCAATTGCAATTTCGATGGGAAAGCGCGATCGCGCCTCGCACCTTTTTACTGCAAAAACCAACGCGCATTGTTATTGATCTGCCTCAAACGACATTCGGAAATCCCCCCATTAACAAAACTTACTCCGGATTAGTTAGGGAAATCCGTATTGCCCAATTTAAGCCAAAAACAACTCGCATTGTTCTTGAACTGTCCCCAGAAGCCCATTTACAGTCAGAAACAGTCACTTTAAAAAACCTTTCCAAATCGGATGGAAATCAATGGCAACTCACTCCTAACATCCAGAAACAAGCATTTTCCCTTGCCAAGCTCATGCAATTGCCACCTGTTAACCTGGATCAAGTGAGATCCCAGCAGCCATCGGTGGAAGTTCCTCCCGTTCCTTCTACAAAACTGAATCACTCCCCTCCAGTCTCCCCAACAGAATTAAGCTTAGTCGCCGGCACCAAATTCAGCGTTCGTTATCGCGGGAAAACTCCTTTAACTTTACAAGTAGATCAACCTTGGCAAGAAGTTTTATTTCTAGCAGACAACCTCACCAATCAAAAAGGAGAGTTAATTGCGCCGGCGCAAACACCAGTTATTGGACACTTTCAAACCACGTCCCAAGGAACTCGTTTTATTGTCCAAGCCTTAATCACCGCGTTAGAGCCAGCAACCGCTTCTAAGCTAGAGTCCGTCATTCCATTGCAAGCTCGTTCTTCTCTTTTTCAGGATCAACCAACATCATCAAATTCAAACACCATTACGATTCCTCCCAATACAGTATTTACGGTCGAGTTAACCGAGGATTGGCATTATCAAAAATGAAACTGACAACTGAGCTCACATTACAGATATATATTGAAGGGAGTCCTGAGCAGACTCTAGAGATAGCTCAGGATCAGTTTATCCTCGGTCGCTTGCCGGAATGTGATTTATATCTTCCTTACTCGGAAGTTTCCCGGCGACACTGTCAATTTCGTCGCGTGGCTCAAGGAAAATGGCGAGTGGAAGACTTGGGCAGCACCAATGGGACTCTTTTAAATCACTCTCGTCTCCAGGAACCTGCTGTGATCAACGATGGGGATTACATCCAAGTGGGAAATGTAACAATCAAAGTACAATTAGCCGCGAGCCGCTCGGCCCAATCCTCGGCCAACCAAGACGCTTCTAACGGCCATACCGAAGTTCAAACCATCCTGCGCAATGCTGAAGAATTAACCCAACTTTGGATGGAAGGGAATCAGGGAAAAGATCCCCTGAGTACCGAACATATTGCTCATTCTCGCTTACAATACATTGTCGAAATTGCAAAGGGGCTGAACAGTGCTGAATCCATTGAAGCCATTTTTTCCCAAGTGGAAAATGTCATTTTTCAAGAACTTCACAATATTGAACGCTTGGCATTGCTGATTGATGTGGAAGGGTCCGGAAAACTAGAGCTTTATAAAGCAGCTGCTCGTCCAAGCCATGGAGAAAAACAAGGCAATTATTCTCGTCAAGAATTAAGCGATCTGTATAAAGGCGATTGGATTAGTCGTTCGATTTGCGAGAGAGTCTTTCAAGAAAAAGTTGCCATTAAAACCAAAAATGCTCAAGTGGATCAACGGTTTTCTGAACAAAAAAGTATTGTCATGAAAGGAATTGGCGGCGCGTTAGCTGTTCCCCTTTGGAATGAAAAGAAAGTGGTTGGGGTATTGTATGCTGATGCCAGAATGGGATTTGATCGTCTCGAACCGAATCAGGATCAAGACTTAAGTTTCTTTTCTACCATTGCCAATTTAGTGGCTTCTAGTGTCCAGCGTTGGCTTCTGACACGGCGTTTACAAGAACAAGAGCGCATCCGCCAACGATTGGAACGGTACCATTCCCCAGGCGTTGTACAACAACTGATTACATTTGGGGGAATGGAAGATTCTTTATTAACCCCCATGGAAGCCGATGTCAGTGTTTTATTTGCGGATATTGTCGGCTTTACGGCACTATCGGAACAATTGCGGCCAGAAGAAGTAGCAGAACTGCTGAATCGGTTTTTTGAAGAAATGCTAAAACCCTTGTTTGCTTCAGGAGGGACGTTAGATAAATTTATTGGCGATTGTATCATGGCGTTTTTTGGCGCACCGGAACCACAGTCCGATCACGCCGATCGCGCTGTAAAAGTGGCCAAAGAAATGCTGGAACGCTTAGAACAGATGAATCGGGATCAGATCTTGTCTCATCCGCTAGAGTTACGCATTGCCATTAATAGCGGGAAAGCTGTTGTCGGGGATGTGGGGAGTTCTCAACGGGTTGATTATACTGTTCTTGGAGGAACCGTCAATTTAGCCTCGCGTTTAGAAGCGGTGTGTCGCCCAGGAGAATGTGTCATTAGTGAAGAAACCTATAATCGGTTGCAACATAAAAAATCCTTCTACCCCATTGGCAAGTCTAATTTTAAGGGGATTGATCGCGCGATCACGGTTTATCGAGCTCAATGGTAAGCAACAACAATTTTCTCCTTTCCTCCTCAAGAGATAATATTGCAAATCAGACAATAATGGTTTTCAATGATTGCAATTAAAAAATTAGAAAACAAAACAGATAAAAAACACATAAAATTGAAATAAATCCTGTGATAATAACTGCAATTAAGAGGAGTTCATTGGATCAAAAATGGCGACCATTGTAGATATTGCTGTTGATAACGAAGCTTTCCAAACCTTAGTGCAAGCGGTTCAAGCTGCTGGTTTAGTGGATACCTTAGCCAGTGAAGGGCCCTTTACGGTATTTGCTCCCACAGACGATGCCTTTGCGAAACTCCCTGAGGGAACGATTCAAACGCTAGTTCAGAATCCACCGCAACTGGCTCGTATTTTGACCTATCATGTGGTATCAGGCCGCTATAAACAAGCAGATTTAGCCAATTTAGAAATGGTGAATTCTGTAGAAAGCTCACCGATAAAAATAGATTGTTCCGATGGGTTTGAAGTGAAAAATGCTACGGTCGTTACCCCTGATATTGAAGCGGATAATGGCATTATTCATGTCATTGATAATGTTTTATTAATGGGATAATTTCCAGCAATTGATGGAGCAACCAATCAAAGAAATGATTGTCCTCATTGAACTTTTCTTTCCCCAAATCATTACTTTTTATTCGAAATAGTTAGGGGAACAATGGGGCAATCAGGAAACCAAAAATCAACCAATGACTAATCACCATTAATCTCGCAATTGAACAGGCATGACTAAATAGGTCATTTTCAAATCGCTCAAAGGCGTAAAAATAATCGGTTGCGTTGCTTCATTTAATTGCATTTGAATTTGATTTCCCTTGAAGGCTTTCAAGCCATCCATGAGATATTTCACATTAAAGGCAATATCAATACTTTCCCCGGTAATTTGCGCTGGTATTGATTCTTGAGCGCTGCCCACTTCTTTGGCATCTACCGACAACGCTAATTGTTGATTTTCGCTATCTAGGCTAAATTTCACCACATTATTCTGTTGATCTGCTAAGACAGCAACTAATTCTAAACTCGTTAATAGTCGCTTTCGTTCTAATGTCACTTGTTTGGAAAACTCCTGGGGAATTAATTGATCATAAGCTGGATAATCCCCGTCTAGTTTACGACTAGTTAAGCGTTGTGAATCTAATTCAAATTCAACTTGTACTTCATCACAACGCAACGTCACCACTGCCTCTTCTTTTTGCAGTTTGGTCATGCGTTCCAATTCACGCAAGGCACGAGCAGGAATCGTTACTCCCAATCCATCCGTTGCTCCTTCAATTCCGTCTTGAGTGGTTTCAACCACGGCTAAACGGTGTCCGTCAGTCGCGGCAAATTCTAAACTGTCGGTTTTGCGGGTAAGATGAACCCCTGTTAGCACTTGTTTGGCTTCTTCTGTACTGGCGGCGAATAAAGTGGAACTTAACCCATCAGCTAAGGCGGCGACGGGTACTTGTAAATCTTCGCTGGTGCTGAGTTCCGGTAAATTGGGGTACTCTTCGGGACCCATGCCGCGAATCCGAAACCGGCCGGAAGCTGAGACGAGAGTCACGCTAAAGTCATCTTCTCCTTCTTCATCTTCCATGCCTAATAAAGTGATTTCTCCTTCCGGGAGACGAGTGACAATATCATTGAGAAGTTTTGCGGGAAGCGTAAAGCTGTGGTTGTTACTCACTTGCCCTGGAAAACTGGTTTGTAGTCCTAAACTAAGGTCAAAGGCAGTTAGGGTAATCCGTTGCGTTTCTGCATCAGTTTGAAATAAGACATTTCCTAAAATCGGATGAGTAGGGCGTGACGGAACAGCGCGACTGACAAGGGAAAGATGGGTTTTAAGGTCGCTTTGACTACAAACAAGTTTCATAATCAGAGTTTCAAATGTGGCGGTCCAAAAAAGCAAGTGATATTCTATCTTAGCTTATGACTTTGTGATTCCGAAATTTGGGAAATACCCAAGAAGTATTAAGGAACATTAAAAAAATGCCAAAACCATGGAAAAAAATTGACAATTCCTTGGCAAACTGTAACAATGTATACAGAAAATAAATTAATCAATCGTTCATCTCTCTAGAGCATTTGAATTCTAGAGGGACGGAAGTAGGGAATCCCCCGAAGGAACGCGCCTCAAATGATCCCAACAGATATCGAGGAGGCGAATCCATGAAACTTACTTATCGCGGTGTTCAATACGAAACGAACGCGCCTGTTGTTGAAACAACCAAAGGTAAAACAGCAGGAAAATATCGTGGCTTAGATTGGCGCTTTCATAATCCGACTAAGCAGTTATATTTGCAACCGCGCGCTAATTTGACCTATCGGGGCATTACTTATCAAGTTCATCCTCAAGCGGTAGACTCGAAAGATCCCTCAGTGAAGCCAAATGTGGCTTATATTTCCACAGAGGCAAAAGCGCGGCGCTTAATGCAAAATCAGGTGCTTAACTTCAAAAAACGCCAAAAAGCAATGTTAGCTCGCACTAGTGCCGAAGTCGGAGCCGAATAAATAAATAGCGTCGAATTGTTATCGCTGCGTTATTAGTTAATATCAACCATCCCCGCTTTTCCGATGTAGGAAAGTGGGGATTTTCTTTCAAATTCTCCTAAATTGGGCCATTTGAAATGATGAATTAGAAAGGGCGCAATTGTTTGATATTCCTTAACAATT
>JBDGQV010000209.1:18840-28253 GCA_042218725.1 Halothece sp.
CCATTTGAAATGATGAATTAGAAAGGGCGCAATTGTTTGATATTCCTTAACAATTTTGCTAACTTGATATGTCAAAATAGAAGCGTATTTAGGATTTCCCATAAATTCGCAAGAGATCTTGATCAATAACCCTAGAAACATATCATTGGCTCAGGAGAGAACGATGCTACACCGCAAGATTCATCAATTTTGTAATGAAGGTCGTGAGGTCTGCATTTTCTTGCGGGACCAGCAACGCTGGATTGAAGAAGCCCGAATTGTTAGCTTGGAGGGTGATTTAGTAACGGTGCGTTATGAAGTGGAAGAAGATGAAGAAATTAGCTCTTGGGAAGAGATTATTCGTCTAGAAAGTATCGCTTCCATTACCCATCGGCTTGCATCAGTAACGCGAGCCAATATTGATCCGCTAGTGTCTGATGAATGCCCCGAAGCTGAACAAATTTATCCCCATCATCCTGACTCGTCGCAAGAATAATTGAGTTAATCTTGTTCGTTTTCAGGTAACGGCTCAAACACAGGGCAATAGCCTTGTGGGGTCACTTGAAATCCATAGAGTGGGGAAGCGGGATTCCGGCAATGTTCGCGTTGGCGATGGCGACAGTTGCCACAACAGGCAATTTCGCGGGGAAGTTTTTCATCGCTGGTTTGGCTAAGAATTTCTTTTTGCGATAAGCCCCGGAGAACAAGTTCTTCTCCTTGCCAACGCGCTTTTACTAATCCGGTGTCGGAAAAGTTGTGCCAACGGGGATCATTCACAATACTGCTGGGCAGTTGAATGGTAATGACCTTTTCTGCTTCGGCTACTTCTCCTTCGTAGCTGGTTTCCGGCGGCGCTGCGGGTTGGATAAATTTGTCGCCGATGGGGAGTTCAACTTTTTTATAAGCTTGGGGAAGATGGAGATGATAGCGATTTTGCAGTTCTTCTAAGCTAGTGAGATCAGCAAGGTAGTTTTGGGGACCATGGACAAAAATGACGTGTTGGGGACGGAGGTTATGGATTAGTTGCGTGGTTCCTAAACCGTCGCTGTGTTGGGCAAGAAGATAAGTTTCAATCGGCGCCGGCAATTCCTTTGGGGAAAATTTGGGTGGTGTGGGATCTTCCGGTAAAAAAATGACCCAGCGCTGATGACTATCCCTGATATACTGTTGCCAGTCGGAGTTTTCTTCTACTAGCACAATACTCGGCGATTCATGAATCGGAGCAGTATCAGTTAGGGGACGCATTCTGGGGCGCACTCGCTCATCCCAAAATAACGGTTGATGTTGGGCAAAATTTTGGACAGAAGCGGGAAGATGAGGCAGAATATCGAGATAAGTTTCACAGGCTTCGGCCAGGGTAGGGTCAACCCAAATATCGAGATCGCGCCCGGTAAATTGATGATGGGAACGCAGTAAAACTAAAATTTCTTGCGCAAGCCCAAAATGGGAAATCGGTAAGACAATGTTGCTCCCCGCGGCTAAAGTCTCACTCAGTCTCGTCATTAACTGGTTTTCTTGCTGACGGCGGTGAGGATGGCGAGCTGTCCCATAACTGCCTTCAATAATTAAAATATCAGGGGAAAATTGCCGTAGTTCTTCTAGGGAAAGTCCTTCTGCTAAACGAGAATTGGACAGGAAGAAGTCTCCCGTATAAAGAAGACGATGACTGCGCTGAGCAGTAGTGTAGGTAAGCGCGATCGCGCAGGCTCCCGGTAAATGGCCTGCCGGATACAATTCTACAGTTAAGTTCTCAGCCAGTGCAATGCGCGATCGTAACGGCAAGGCATGAGCGAGATGGGGAACTTTGGTTTCCTCCAACCAATTGAGGGGAAGCAACTGCACAGTCACTTCACTGGCATAAATGGGAATCTCTGGAAACGCTCGATGAAAGGAAAGTAAGCCCCGAGCATGATCAGGATGGGCATGACTGCATAAAATGAAATCAATGGGAGGCAACTCATTTTGAGGGGTTAGCAAAGTTTTAACATCACTGACCCCACAATCCAAAAGTACCCGATGTTCTCCCAGTTGCATGAGCAAACAAACGCCTTCTCCCTGATGACCGACTGCATAGGGATAACACCACAGAGGGAATTCATCATTGTCGGAGGGAGAAGGAGATTTAGGCATCATTGTACACCCAGAACATGCAATTAGTGCGCTGAGCCGTTACCATGATAATTTTCGGAGTCGTAAAACCCGTTTCTTGTCCCAAAAAATAGGGAAGAAACAATGAAAAGTCCCGAGAGAATTACTAGAATTAACTTAACATCCATATTGATTCGAATTTGCTTTTAAACAATTCACTTTGGGATTTATTATATCTTGAGCCAATTTCATCAGAGGAGATGACTGTGAGAAAACTTAAGGGTGTCATGGCCCTTTTTAAAGAAACCTTTACCCAATGGTTAGAACATAAAGCCCCGCGCTTAGCAGCTGCTCTGGCATACTACATGGTGTTTTCCCTTGCGCCCTTACTGATCATTGCCATCGCCATTGCCGGCGCGATTTTCGGGAAAGATGCCGCCCGTGGTGAAATTGTCACGCAAATTAGCGGCTTTGTGGGGCAAGATGCTGCCAGTGTCATTGAAAAAGCCATTAGCAATGCAAGCCAACCCGATTTAAGCAATATTGCCTCTTTGATTAGTGTCGCCATTCTTTTATTTGGCGCCTCTGGTGTATTTGCCCAACTGCAAGATGCCCTGAATACAATTTGGGGCGTCCAACCGCGACCAGGGCGAGTCGTAAGACAGTTTATCAGTAAACGGATTTTATCCTTTGCAATGGTAGTAGGGTTAGGGTTTTTTGTTATTCTCTCTCTGCTGCTCACTGCTACGATTTCCGCTTTAAGTCAACTGGAATTGCTGCCGGGATTTCCTTGGTTATGGAAATTTCTTTCCCTAGCAGTTTCCTTTGGCTTAGTGACCTTATTTTTTGCCTTAGTCTTTAAATTTCTCCCTGATGCCAAAATTGCCTGGAGCGATGTTGGGATGGGCGCGATTATGACATCGATCTTATTTGCCATTGGTCGTTCTCTTCTAGGGTGGTATTTGGGACAAACCAGTTTTGCGTCAACGTATGGGGCAGCTGGGTCTTTAATTGTTCTGTTGGCTTGGGTTTATTATTCGGCACAGATTCTATTTTTGGGGGCAGAATTTACAGAAGTTTATGCCCGCAAATATGGCTCCCATATTACGCCGACGCGCCATTCGATGAAGGTCACTACCACACCGCTCGATGATCAGTTTGATGAGGAACAGTAAAGCAGTCGGAAAATCGCAAAAACTATCAGTTACCCACGGTTTACATTAGAATAGGGACTGTTTCCTATCTTGTAGCCACCTTAAGAAAGCCAAGTGACAGTATCATCCGTTTCTTCTTCATCTCAATTTCAATCTCCAGATGCAAAAGGGCGTTTTGGTGAATTTGGGGGAAAATATGTTCCCGAAACCCTAATTCCAGCACTCAGCGAACTAGAACAAGCTTACCTGGAAATTCGCCGTGATCCTGATTTTCAGAAACAATTAACACAATTATTGCAAGATTATGTGGGACGACCGACTCCCCTGTATTTTGCGGAACGCCTCAGTGAACACTATGCCCAACCAGATGGCACGACACCGCAAATTTACTTAAAACGAGAAGACTTAAACCATACCGGCGCTCATAAAATTAATAACGCGATCGCGCAAGTCTTGTTGGCTTGTAAAATGGGCAAAAAACGCATCATTGCCGAAACTGGAGCGGGTCAACATGGAGTGGCAACGGCAACTGTCTGCGCTCGTTTTGGCTTGGAATGTGTCATTTATATGGGCGTTCAAGACATGGAACGTCAAGCCCTCAATGTGTTCCGCATGCGTTTAATGGGGGCGAAAGTAGAACCGGTGGAAGCCGGAAATGGCACTCTCAAAGATGCTACTTCCCAATCCATTCGCGACTGGGTAACCAATGTAGAAACGACGCACTACATTCTGGGTTCTGTGGCCGGTCCCCACCCCTATCCCATGATGGTGCGGGACTTTCACGGCATTATTGGTGAAGAAACCCGTGGTCAATGTCAACAGCGATGGGGCGGCATTCCCGATATTCTCTTAGCCTGTGTTGGCGGCGGTTCCAATGCCATGGGCTTATTTTCCGAATTTGTTTCCGACCCCTCTATTCGTCTGATTGGCGTCGAAGCCGGTGGGGAAGGCATTAATTCCCCGAAACATGCAGCGACTCTCACCCGAGGCACGCCAGGGGTTTTACATGGGGCGATGAGTTATCTCCTGCAAGATGACCAAGGACAAGTGACAGAAGCCCATTCCATTAGTGCCGGGCTTGACTATCCTGGCGTTGGCCCCGAACATAGTTATTTGAAGGATAGCGGCCGCGCTGAGTATTATAGTGTCACCGATGCGGAAGCGGTGGCAGCTTTTCAACGGCTATCGCGGTTAGAAGGGATTATTCCTGCCTTAGAAACGGCCCATGCATTTGCCTATTTAGAAACTCTCTGTCCCCAATTGCAGGGATCGCCGAAAATTGTGATTAATTGTTCTGGACGCGGCGATAAGGACGTGCAAACCGTAGCGAAGTATCTCGAACAGCAGGAACAACAGTAAAGGAACATTATGGATTTATCAAAGTTGCAAGTTTGTGACCAAGACTTGTCGGAAGCATTGCTGAATCAATATCTATCAGCAGAAGCGATCGCGGTGGACACAGAAACTATGGGGTTAAATCCCATGCGCGATCGACTTTGTTTGATTCAATTGTGTGACCCTGATGGGAATGTAACCATGATTCGGGTTGCAAAAGGACAACAGCAAGCAGAACGTTTGCAACAGTTGATGGAAGCGCCGCAAATTTTGAAAATTTTCCATTTTGCTCGCTTTGATGTGGCCCAGCTTTATCATACCTTCGGGGTCATGACGAACCCAATTTTCTGTACCAAAATTGCCAGTAAAATGGCTCGGACTTATACCTCAAGCCATGGTTTAAAAACGCTAGTTCAGGAATTGGAACAAATTGAATTGGATAAAAGCTCTCAAAGTTCTGACTGGGGAAATGTCAATAATTTATCTCCGGAACAATTAAGTTATGCAGCCAATGATGTTCGTTATTTAATTAGTATTAAAGAAAAATTGCAAAAGATGTTAGAACGTGAAGATCGTTGGGAATTAGCCCAAGAATGTTTTAGTTGTCTTCCGGTGTTTGTGAAGTTAGATTTACGACAATTTCAGAATATATTTGAACATTAAAAAAATAAGCCTTTAGAATTTTTGCTAAACATGGGAAGATCTTCCCATGTTCAGTTTTAGAGATTAATCTCAGGAATAATCCTTGATCGTTTGATAGCAAATTTTAATCTTATCCAATAAAAGTTAGCAATTGCTTTTAAATAAGTTAATTAACTTTGAGCCAGTCATGTGATAGTCTAAACAATAGTTACTTCACGATTTATATATAGAGAAATGCGATCAAAGGAACAGTAACTCATTGTCTTTCATTTAGGCAAGAGACTCAGGAACAGTAAAGTCGTTCCAAGTTGTCAAGATCCCTTCGAAAGTCATTTTACTGAAAATATGTCACAATAGCTATGCTAGCTATCCTATCGTTCTATCCTAAGTAAAATCACGTAAAAATTGGCACTAATACTTTTAGAGAAAATGCCAATTCCCCTTAAGGGATGGGGATAGCATCAAGTCTCTGCAACCCAGCCAATAAACCAACTAAGATTTACATGCCTGTAATCAGAAGTCAGATGGGGCTGATTGGACAACAAATTAATGAATTGACTCTCCTAGATCGAGATGCCACAACACTTTTGTGGGAAGTTTTAAAACAAGTAAGCCAGAATTTACAGGCCCAGATTGGCTTTTTAATTCCCTTTGAAAACTTACCCGAGACAAGCTGGAGTCAACCTGAATTTTTTAGCAACAGTAGTACGTTAGCAACGATTCAAGAACAACTAAAAACGATTGTTCTGCAGTCATGGGAAGCGAATTGGGATGATTCCAGTACACGCACCGCAATTTTAGGCTTTCTTGATCAAAATTTGTCTGTTGATCATTGGGAAGTTTGCCTCCTGTGTTCTTATCAGGTGCCAGGTTGGTTAATTTTGGGCAGTACAACAGACATGGGGTTGAATCATCGTTTGGAAGAGTCATTGCATACGCCTTTGTGTGTTGCACTGAAAACCGCTCAACTCCAATATCAAGTTGAAAAAAATCAACGTTACAAACAACTGCAACAAAAAATCACAGAAGCCATTCATAATTCCCAAGACTTAGAGACCATTTTACACTGCGCGATCGCGCAGACGAGCCAGACATTAGAAGCAACGCGGGGCATGGTTTTCATGTTGCGCTATGCAGAACCGATTTTTACTAACCGTCAAGAAATTTCAGCTCCCAAGGTAGAGGTGCAACCTTTGACGCAATGGGCACAAAGCCCAGCCTTAGAAACGCAATTAAGCAGTTTTCCTCTCACAGCCAGCCCTTTATTTTTAAAAGCTTGGCAACAAGCTCCTAGCTCTGTCACTTTGAATAATGAAGCTGTCGCTGAAACCTCAGAACCCTCGTTTTTAACAGAACCCTATCTCCCATCGACTGGTTTGATTGCCCCGTTAATGGGCACCAGCAACGGCAACCCCAATTCACAAATGGTATTGGGATTTCTGCTCTTGCAAGATGATCGCTCACGGCACTGGGAACCAGACGAACAAGAATTAGTCAATTGGGTGAGTACGCAAGCCAGCACGGCAATTCTCCACAATAAAACCTTGCAACAAGTGCAGTCATTGGTCGATGAACGCACAGCACAACTACAACGAAGCTTAGATGTGCAAGCGAAACTTTATGAAACTAGCCGCCATCAAGTCGAGCAGCTACAACAATTAAATCAACTCAAAGATGAATTTTTGGCCACGATTAGTCATGAATTAAATACGCCCTTGGCAACAATGAAAATGGCGATTCAGATGTTGCATCGTTCGGATCTGTCTCCAGAACGCCGGGAACGATATCTTGGGATTTTAGAACAAGAGTGGCAACGAGAAAATAATCTGATTAAAGATCTTCTAACTTTACAGACGATAGAAAAACAGGGAATTCCGCTAGACGTTCAATCCATTAATGTTGAACAACTGTTGATGCAACTGATTGAGAAGTTTCAAAGCCAATGGTCCGAAAAAGGGTTAAATTTAAACTTGAGATGTCATCCCCTGAGGCAAGAACAAAACCCAATTACCATTGATAGCGATCCAGACAGTGTCCAACGGATTTGTTCAGAATTGCTCACCAATGCCGGAAAATACGCTACTGCCAACACCACAGTAGACGTTGCGGTTTCCCAAGATAGTCAGAACTGGATTCAAATTAGCGTCACCAATGTCGGGTATGGGATTGCCCCTGCCGAACAACATTATGTTTTTGACCAATTTCGGCGAGGAAAAGGGGTAACTCAAAAAGCAATTCCGGGGACGGGATTAGGTTTAGCATTAGTCAAATCCTTAGTGAAGTATCTTCATGGCAAAATTGATCTCGACAGCGATTATAATCCTGAGGGAGTTGGGGAAACGACATTTTACGTTACCCTTCCTCGCACATTAACTGGAGTATCCCCTGAAGAATCATCGTGATTGATCCACAGTTAGAGAATGAAAATGAAGAGCCTACTGCTTCGGCCAATTCTGAACTAGAAGCACAATTAGATGAAGTCAGTATTGAAACCGAAGAAGTAGCCAAGCGTCAACGACGAATTACCAGTCAGATCGCGATCGCGCACCCGAGAGAGTCGATTTGGCAAGTGCTAACCGATTATGAGTCATTGCCGGAGTTTATTCCCAACTTAGAAAAAAGTCAACGCCTAGAGCATCCCGAACAAGAAGAAAAAGTACGTTTAGAACAGGTGGGAAAGCAACGGTTCATGAAAATGAATTTTAGTGCACGCGTGGTGTTAGATTTAACGGAAATCCCGCCTGAGCGTATTGATTTTGAAATGGTGGAGGGAGATTTTAAGGCGTTTTCCGGATATTGGGCGCTGCAACCGAATGAGAATGCAACAGCCCTGATTTATAGTATCTTTGTTTGGCCCATCCGCACCATGCCAGTGACTTTAATTGAGCGTCGCTTAAGTCAAGATTTATCGTTGAATTTAGTTGCTATTCGGCAACGGGTAAACGAATTATTTGGTTAGGCATCAGTGGCGACAAGATTATGCTTCTTTTAAAGCAGTTGCCAGAGCATCACACACTTTTTCCATTGCCTGCTGACTCAGTTCCGGCCAAATGGGAAGACTCAATACTTGTTGTGCTAAGACATTGCTAATGGGAAATTCCTCATATTGTCCTTGATAAACTGGCAACTCACTTTGAGGAACTGGATAATAAACCATGGTGCCAATGCCTTGATCCCCAAGAAAATCCTGAACGCGATCGCGCTTTCCTTCTAAAACTCGTATTGTATATTGGTGAAACACATGGCCTTTAGGGAAACTTGGCAGAATTAACCCTTCTATGTCTTGCAATTGTTGCTGATAAAACTGGGCAATGTTTCGCCTTTTTTCATTCCATTGATCAATATAATTGAGCTTCACCCTTAAAATTGCCGCTTGCAAGGCATCCAATCGAGAATTATAGCCCAACATTTCATTATGATATTTTTTCTTTTCTCCATGGACTCGCAATTGTTTGGCAAATTCAGCTAGCTGGTTATCATTGGTTGCAATTAAGCCGCCATCGCCATACGCCCCTAAATTCTTAGTGGGAAAAAAGGAAAAGGCACCAAGATCACCCATGCTTCCGGTTTGTTTTCCCTGTAAATCCCAACGCATGGTTTCCGAACACGCTTGCTGACAAGTGGAACAATCGCTTTCATAACTTGCGCCAAATGACTGGGCACAGTCTTCAATGACTTTCAAATTATACCCGTTGGCAATGTCTAAAATTTGTCCCATGGGCGCTGGATTGCCAAATAAATGAACCGGTAAAATTGCTCTAGTTCTTGACGTAATTTTCTCGACAATTTTTCGGGCATCAATGTTAAACGTTTCGGGTTCGACATCCACAAAAATTGGGGTTGCACCGACGCGACTGATGGCTTCAGCAGTGGCAAAAAAGCTAAACGGTGTGGTAATGACTTCATCTCCTTTGCCAATGTCTAAACAGCGTAAACTGATAATTAGCGCATCCGTTCCCGAATTAACCCCGATCGCGTGTTCAACGCCCAAATAATTGGCAACAGCTTGTTCAAAATTGGCAACTTCTTCGCCTAATATAAAGCGACCTGAGTTGAGCACGCGATCGATTGCTTCCTGAATTTCGGTTTGAATGGTCTGATATTGAAGCCTTAAATCTAAAATAGGAATTTGAATGTCATCCATGGGATTATTTTGTACCAGTCATCTAAAAGCGCTTAATCAGCATTAATCACCTATCTTACCAAGGGTGAACT
>JBDGQV010000021.1:0-12022 GCA_042218725.1 Halothece sp.
GTGGAACGAATGCCAATAGACTCAACACGCCCATAAATATCCTCATCTCGCGGATTAAAATTGGCACGGATATATTCTCCCGAAACGTAAGGCCGATCGAGATAAATTAACACCGTTCCTACCACTTGGGATAAGACTTCTTTTGCCGCAAAGGCAACGGCAATCCCGCCAATCCCAATGCCAGTGAGAAGGCTCATCAGATTAATACTCTGAGTTTGAGCAAAGAAGATCGTCGCAAAAAATCCAATAACAATATTGGCAAGGGTTTCCCCCATCAACAGAAAATCTTCTGCTTGTCGATGGAAATGTTGCAGAATCTTCACCCCATACAGTCGAAAAATTTGTCGTACTAGTCGTGACAACAACCAAGCAACCGTTAGGGTTAAGGGAAGATACACCGCTAACTTTAAAAATTCATACAATCCTGGGTAAGGGCGAAAGAGATTAATGTTAATAGCGGTAATGACTAAAATGCCGCTGCGAATAATTAAGATGCGTAAGGGAGCAACCACCCGCTCGTAAGATTCAACAATTGCAGACGGTGTAAAGCGATACATCCCCCATTTCAAGCAGGTAGGCAAGGCTCGCCCGAGCAACAAAGCAACCAGTGTCAACCCCGTAAACCACAGCAGTCGACCGGCAAAAGCGTACAGTTGATCTTGAATTCCAGTTTCAATTGCAAACACTTGTTGCAAATTTTCGACAATCTCCATTGATGCTTTAAGTGATGAAAGTTGCTTTTAAAGTGTGACAGGTGAATCGACATAAATTGTTGGTTCAGCAAATTCAAATTTCAATCCTTGCGCTTGCAATTGATCGCTGATTGACTTGTTTGCAATTTCTATCAATCGTTTACGGATCATCATTGACTCTTCGTTAGAGCCCATGACAAATAAGCTAACGCGAGCCCGAGTTCCCGATTTATCTTCCGGTTCAAAAAGGGAAACCTGGGTACTGCCGGGATCTAGTCCAAAGAGTTCTCGATTGACGCTTTCTTGCACCACCTTATCCACTAAGGCGCGTTCCGATTCATCTAAGACATTGTAGAAATCAAGATAAAACAGCACCATGACTTTAGTGCCTCGGGAAATGTTTTCAATATCTTTGGTGACCATCAGCGAATTGGGGACAATTGATAAGGTATTAGTCGCAGAAATCCGGATTTTGGTGGAACGTAAGCCAATGGACTCGATGCGCCCATAAACATCTTCTTGAGTCACAACAAAGTTAATCCGAACGTATTCCCCGGGGAGATAGGGACGATCTAAGTAAATCACCACAGTCGCCAAAATTTGGGAGAGGGCTTCTTGCGCGGCAAACGCGATCGCGATCCCCCCAATCCCTAAACCGGTTAACAGGGCAATGAGATTAAAATCTTTACTCTGGGCAAAAATAACAACCGCAAGGAAGCCAATGATCACATTGACTGTATTTTCAACAATCAAAATGAGATCGTTAACCTCTTGACTCACCCGTTTGAGGAGACTGACGCCATAGATGCGGATTGCTTGTTTGGCCACTTTTGAGACGAGCCAAGCGGTACTCGCCATCACCGCAAAGTCGGCAATGAAGTTAAGCACCGGATAAACTTGCTCATAAGGTTTGAGCAGGGTCAGGCTA
Source organism: Halothece sp. (assembly GCA_042218725.1). Lineage (GTDB taxonomy): Bacteria > Cyanobacteriota > Cyanobacteriia > Cyanobacteriales > Rubidibacteraceae > Halothece. The sequence goes on from JBDGQV010000021.1 coordinate 1,621, forward strand.
ATGTCAACTAAGATCAGCCGGAGCGCCCGAACTAAGTCTTCATGGAAGGGATCGCTAAAGGATTTGTATTCTTGATATTTTTCTGCCGGCAGCGATCGCGCCGTAAACCAAAGCAGAATTGCAGGGATGGCCCAACCCAGGAATAGCGCCAGGATGATGCAAATAACAAGGAATCCTGAGCGAAAGATGAGTTCATTGAGAAAGGCTTGGCGGTTTTGGTAAAACGCAACCGGATCCGTAAACAGATTTTTCCACGCCTGGGGAATATTTTCCGCAAGAGATTCTAAGGGGTTGAAAGCAAGTAGGGTCATTACTGGCAATACCGATAAAAAGTGGACTAAATATTCATTGGGGAATCGACATTGATGGGTTTATCGTCAATCTTGAAGCCGATACCGTAATCTTTCAGACGTTTGCTAATGTTTCGCCGCGCAGCATCTAACAGTTGTGTCCGGATTTCGAGCGCCGTTGATCCAGCACCGAGAACAAAGAACCTCACTTGAGCTTGTACTTGTCCCGATTGACCATTACTCGTATTACCGATATTGTCAAAGGTTACCTCGGTTAAACGATGATCAATGCCGTAAATATCATTGGTACTATCCAGGATAATTTGACGAACCAAGGCTTTTTCTTGTTCAGGAATATCTCGTTCAAAGAAAATATTGAGGAGACTAATAATTTTCTGTGCCCCTGATAAATTTTCAATGGACATTTGAGTCAGCATACTATTGGGAATAACCACCAGGGTTCCTTTCCCGGATAGCCGAATTTTACTGGAACGCCAGCCAATGGCTTCCACTCTGCCAAACGTCCCGTCTTGCAGGTGAATATAATCATCCACTACGAACGGACGATCCACATACAGTAATATCGTCCACAACACCTGTTCCAGAACTTTTTGGGAAGCAAAGGCAATGGCAATGCCGCCAACGCCAATACTTGCAATTAAGCCAGTAATGCTTAAACTATGAGATTCTGCGAAAATAAAGATAATAATGAGAACAATCAGCGCATTGGCAACGAATTTAATAAACGCTAAAAGTTCACTATTGACATTATTTCGGCTTCTGAGAGCTAAATCGAGGAGATATCCGCTAAAGAATTTATCGAAAAGCGTGAACGCTAAAACGCAAATATTAATCGCGATCGCGCCCCCCAAGAAAAACTCGCTGATATATAACCAGGTGGGTTTATCAGGGGTTAATAAGAGGACAATATCAACAATGGACAAAAGAATGGAAAGGACAATCCACCTCTGATAAGGCGCAAAGATTTGTTGATAGGCTTCCCTTAATTCTGCCGGTAAAAAACGGGAAACGAGAAATCCTAAAATTCTTGGAATGACAAAAATAATGCTAATGATTAATAGCGTTGCTAATCCAAAAAGCAGATAGATGGGATCGATAGATATGGATTGCCTAGACAAGATTTGATCCACTTGCTCCAGCAATTGTACCATTGAGTCCGCATCTTCTCCAGAAGATGGAGTCGCTTGTAAAAGCATTTGTGAATTTGGCAAAAAAATGTTGTTGTTGGTAGTGCTGAACACAGTGATAATCAAGCTTTTCAGCTAGAAATAAGCAACTTAGTCGCCACTAATTATACAGCAATCAATACAATTCAACACTACCAAAAGACTTAGTTTTGTGAGGCAACACTAAAGCCTAATGCTTTCTTTTTCATGGTTTGGAAGATATTATAAAATCCATTGGCCCTAGACGGCGTTAGACTGACTTTTAACCCCGTTTCCTCAATAAAATCGGGAGGCACGTTGATAATTTCTTCGGGAGGCAAATCATTTAAACCATCAATTAAAAACGCAACTAATCCCTTCACTAATTGCGCGTCTGAATCTCCTAAATAGTGAACTTTTCCATCTTCGAGATTGGCGGTAATATAAACTTGCGAAACACAGCCCGATACTTTATTTTCTGGATTTTTTGCTTCTTCTGGCATTTCTTCCAGTTTTTTCGCATACCAAAGCAATTGTTGATATTTTTGTTTCGGGTCACTGCGACGTTTAAAACGTTGTACAATTTTGTCTAATTTGGGAGGGAGAGAGGATGCATTAGAAGACATCTTGATTTAACCTTCTCAATTCGATCTCATTCATGCTAGTCCCTTTCATCTTAGCAAGCGTACTGTCCCGGAGGAGACGATGACAAACTCGATTCGTACTGGTATAATCGGCACAGGTTTTGCTGCTCAGCGACGAGCAGAAGCCTTGACCGAGGACGATCGCGCTCAACTGGTTGCTGTTGCCGGACATCGCCGGGAAAGCTTAAACGAATTTTGCCAAACTTACTCAGTTAAAGGGTATGATTCTCCAAAAGCCCTCATTGCCAATGCTGATATTGACTTAGCAGTCATTTGCAACATTAATGCTCAACATGGAGACTTAGCCCAAGCTGCCTTAGAAGCGGGAAAACATGTGGTTGTGGAATATCCCCTGTCTTTAAACCCAGAACAAGCGCAGTATTTAATTCATTTCGCCAAACTCCAAAATCAATTGCTTCATGTGGAACACATTGAACTGTTGGGCGGCTTGCACAATGCGATTCGTCAATGGTTGCCCGAAATTGGCGAGGTATTTTATGCGCGCTATAGCACCATTAATCCCAAACGTCCGGCCCCCCGGAAATGGAGTTATCATAAAAAATTGTTCGGGTTTCCCTTTAGCGGCGCTGTGTCTCGGTTGCATCGCTTTACAGATTTATTTGGCAGAGTTAATTCCGTCAGTTGCTATACCCGGTATTGGGATCGCGATACGCCTGAGGAATATGTTGCCTGTTTCAATAATGCGCAATTGCGATTCCAAAACGGTCTATTTGCTGAAATCACCTATGGCAAAGGGGAAGTCTTTTGGCACACCGATCGCAGTTTTGAATTGCACGGCGACAAAGGAACTTTGCTGTTTGACGGCAATGAGGGAAAACTGATTCGCGGAGAGGAAATCACCCCCATTGAAGTTGGGAGTCGGCGAGGCTTGTTTGCCAAAGATACAACTGCCGTTTTGGATTATTTAACTGAAAATAAACCCCTTTATGTGCAAGCCCATGCCAGTTCTTATGCGACTCGCGTTGCTGATGCCGCGCGCATGTCAGCCGAAAGCGGCAAAACAGTGGTGTTGAATGATTGATTCGGCAAGGAAAACGCGGCCTTGCGCGATCGCGCTCTGTTGACTTAAAATAGAAGGCTGTGTTAGAGATTACGCCTCCCTAAACGGAAGGCGCCTGCTCTAACCGTTGGTCAAAATTTACAGCAACTTGCAAAACCCAAGATGCCTAAGCTGAAAACCAATCGCTCGGCTGCCAAACGGTTTCGCACGACAGGAACCGGAAAAATCCGCCGTCGCAAAGCCTACAAAAACCACTTGTTAAAACCGAAAACAACGGCACGGAAACGCCGTTTATCTAAATTAACGTTCGTCAATGAACGGGATGAAGATAACGTGACGCGGATGTTGCCTTATTTGAAGTAACTTGAATATCGAGGAAAATCATTATGCCACGGGTTAAAAGAGGGAATGTCGCCCGGAAACGACATAAGAAGGTGCTAAAATTAGCTAAAGGCTATCGAGGCGGCCATTCAAAACTCTTCCGCACCGCCAATCAGCAGGTGATGAAGGCGTTGCGCTATTCCTATCGCGATCGCCGCCGCCGGAAGCGGGATTTCCGCCGTCTTTGGATTTCTCGGATTAATGCCGCTGCCCGACAAAACGGGATGAGTTATTCGCAACTTACCGGTAAGCTACGGAAGGCTAATATTCAACTGAATCGCAAGATGTTAGCCAACTTAGCCATGCTGGATCCCGATGCTTTCGCCAAAGTTGTTGAAACCGCGAAAAAAGCCTAGTTTTTAGGAGTTAAGGAATGGTCAAATTGAACTCGGTTTCCTGGAGAAGCCGAGTTTTGAGTTTGGGTTATGGCGTTTTTTTAGGCAGTGTTTTCTCCTTTTTTCCAACGGCAGTTCAAGCCGCAACGCTAGCCGAAATTAAAGCCAGAGGCACGCTGACAGTCGCGGTGAAGGATCAGCTTCGCCCCCTGGGGTTTCGAAACGCACAAGGGAAGTTGCAAGGATTTGAAATTGATTTGGCGCGGCGCTTAGCCGAGGAAATTTTGGGCGATGCCAATGCCATAAAATTAGAACCGGTGGCCAATCGCGAACGACTCAAGGTAGTATTAAACGGAGACGTGGATATTGCCATTGCCCATGTCAGTAAAACCCCAGCGCGATCGCGCCTCGTCACCTTTAGCCCCTATTATTACCTAGCACGCACTGCCTTTGTCAGCAAAGACGACAGTATTGAACAACTTTCCGATCTTTCCTCCGAGAAAATTGCTGTTTTGAATCAATCCAGCACCATTGCCGAAGTTCGCTTTCGGCTGCCCGAAGCCCAACTGGTGGGCGTCAACTCTTATCAGGAAGCCTTATCTCTGCTTGAAGCGGGAAAGGCAGTTGCATTTGCCGGAGACGATACGGTTTTAACCGGATGGGTGCAACAATATTCTCAGTATCATTTACTTCCCCAACGCCTCGGCGGCGAAGCCCTCGCTGTTGTCATGCCCAAAGGGTTGCAATACACTGCCTTGCATCAAAAAGTGAACCAAACCATTCGTCAGTTGCGGGAATCGGGATGGTTGCAAAAAAAGGCAAAAGAATGGGGCTTAACTTGGGAAACCGGGCCAAGCGAATGATACTCTGAATAAAAAGGAATGATCATTTAAATATCAACTATGCAAGATAATCTTCTTCTTTTATATTTATCATTGCTCGTCTTAATTTTAGCAGGCGCATCTTTTTTCCTATTTCGTCAAATTTTAAGAACTCGTCGTAAAGAAAGCCGCATTTCTAAATTGCAAAAGGACATTAAAAATGAATCCGCAACGGCGAAAGAGTATTATGAATTGGCGAGTCTTTATGTGGAAAAAAAATTGTTTGTTCAAGCGACAAAACTATTGCAACAAGCCCTCAAATTTAAAGACGTGGAAGATGAAAATCGGGCATTAATTTATAATGCAATGGGCTATGCATATTTTGCTCAAGAACAATATGATTTAGCCATTCGTCAATATAAAGAAGCCATTAAACTCTTTCCCGAATATGTCATTGGTTTAAACAATTTAGCCAATGCTTATGCCCAAAAGAAATTGCTAGCGCAAGCCATTGATACTTATGAAAAAGCCTTGGAATATGATCCAGAAAATCCAACGGCAAAACGTCAATTAGAAAAACTGCAAAAACGGTTTGTGAAGGAAGGCGCCCAGGAAGAAGAAACCTCTCAATCCTAAGTCATGACGATGGCGAATGATAGTTTAGAAACGCTCCAACAAGAACAAGTAATTGCCGTCCTTCGGGCGTTTCCCTACACCTTAGGCAAGCAACTTGCCGAAGCGATGCGCCAAGGGGGGATTCGGTTAATTGAAATTACCTGGAATAGCGATCAACCGGAGGTCTTGATTCCCCAATTGCGAGAGGCAATGCCCGATTGTGTTATTGGCACGGGGACGATTTTAAATTTAGAAGAATTAAACCGCGCGATCGCGCTGGGAGCGCAATTTGTATTTACCCCCCATGTCAATCTCCAACTCATTGAAACGGCTCAAGCTAAAAATGTTCCCATCATTGCCGGGGCACTCTCCCCCACAGAAATTATTACCGCCTGGCAAGCTGGGGCAACTGCTGTAAAAGTGTTTCCGGCGCAAGCCATGGGGGGCATTGACTATATTAAAAGCCTGCAGGGGCCATTAGGCAATATTCCTTTAATTCCCACCGGCGGCGTTACCCTCGACAATGCCAAAGCCTTTCTTGATGCTGGGGCAACGGCAGTGGGGCTATCATCGCAGTTATTTCCCAAAGCCTTAGTGGAAGCCGAAGACTGGGAAGGAATTAGTCAACGCGCTTGGCAATTAAAGCAAACACTATCGACAACATAGAATTAGCTTATACTGCTACAGTCATTAGTCATTGGTTTACGAAGGACAGACGACAACGCTAAACAGTGAATTGTCACCATAGTTTTCAGAACTAGTATTATTTGGGAAAATCAAACAATCTAAATAAAATAAAAGACTAGAGTTGATATTGTTTGAAAACTAATGGACTATCAGCAAATTCAGTCCGTCCTAGAAACGATTTATAATCGTTGTGAACAAGGGCAAATCTCGCTTTCCAATGAGCAAAAAGAAATCATCGAAAGCGTACTGATTGAAACCTTCACTGATTCCCCGCAAGATCTGCCTGATGAGGAAAATCCCCTCGATGAACTTACCCCAGACCAACGGGAGGCTCTCTTAGAATTTATTGTAGAGCAGGGACAGAGTCCTTGGAAAGCTCGCATTCTCAATGATTGGTTGCAAGGGCGAGACTCGGGAAAAGTCCAGTTTTTGCGAGAAAAATACGGCCCGCAATGGCTCAATCGGGTTCAACCGTATCACGTGGCTCAATATTTAGAAAACAGCGATCGCGCCCAAGAGGTAGAATTAAAAGTCGGCGATCGCATTGAAGTCTCGAATTTACTCTGGGAATGGGTACAAGACGAAACCCCTGAAACGCAAGATTGGTATCCCTGCACGGTGGTTAGTTTTTCCGAGGGAGAATATAAAGGGCATCGCTACCAAAACTGTACCATTCGCTTCGATAATGGCGCAGAATGGGAAATTCCCGGCATCTATCAGTGGAATCGGTATTACTGGCGTTTAGCCCAAACCGGTTCGCCTTAGCTTTTCGCGGGGAAGCCCCGCGCTCTATGCGTCAGCATGAGCGTCGGGATGAAGAGCGGTGAGTCGAGGGCTTCGATAGCCCGAAGGCGAGCAAACATAACAGTTTATCGTAGATTGCTATTTGCGCTAACTATTGTATATTATAGTAAGTATGCTAACAATGAACATGACATATAGAATTTATCCAAGTGCTTCTCAAGAACAACAAATTCTTGAGTGGCTTGAGACTTGCAGACGACTTTATAATCGTTGCTTGCGAGACTTAAAAACATGGATAAATAGTCGGAAATGTTCGATTGATCGTTGTTCATTGGAGCAAGAGTACATTGTTTCAGCAGATACTCCATTTCCTAGTTATCTTGAGCAAAAGAAACATCTAACTCAATGGAAAAAGAATAACGAACACCTTCAAAAAGTATATTCCCAAGTAACCCAAGATGTTGTTAAACGATTGCATAATACTTGGGAAGCATTCAAACAAAGAGGTTACGGATTTCCTAGATTTAAGAAATTCGGACAATATCGTTCTTTCTTGTTTCCACAGTTTAAGCAAAATCCGATTCAGGGAAATACAATTAAACTGCCAAAAATCGGAAACGTTGTTATTAATCAGCATCGTCCAATTCCTGATGGTTTTGTTGTTAAAGGTGTTCGGGTTTTATTAAGAGCTAGGAATACCAAATGGTATGTTGTTGTTACAATTCAAACTGATGTCAATGTTCCTGACCCACCTCCACAGGGACGAGCAATAGGAATTGATATTGGGTTGGAGAATTTTCTCACTACTTCTGACCAATACGCAGTAGAACCCGCCCACTTTTTTAAGGACTTGCAAAGTAAGCTGTTATCGCTACAACGCAAAGTTACTAAGAAGAAGAAAGGTTCTAAGAATTGGCATAAGGCGCAAACTAAAGTTGCTAAACTACACCACAAGATTGCTAATGCTCGAAAGGATTTCCACTTTCAAACGGCTCATGACTTATGCGATCAAGCAAACATGATTTTTGTAGAGGACATTGACTTTCGAGTATCAGCGAAAGGGTTTCTTGGGAAGCAGATGCTTGATGGCGGATTTGGTCAGTTTCGCGAAATTCTGAAATGGGTATGTTGGAAAAGAGGAAAGTATTTTGGTCAAGTGGATCATAAATATACTTCTCAAATTTGTCCTAATTGTGGGACACATACCGGCAAAAAGGGATTAAACGAAAGGAATCATTCTTGTGCAGAGTGCGGTTATCAAACAACAAGGGATCATGCTTCGGCACAAGTGATTCAACAACGAGGATTGAAATCAGTACCCTCGGATCGAGGGGAACGGAAACTGCCTGTTAATGGCGTACTGTCGGGGGTTCCATACCTAGATCAGTGCCGATACAGGAATACTCAATCGCGAGATTGAGAAGCCCGCTTCGTACTCGAAGAGTCGAAGTCGGGAGGAGGTCACAATTGATTGAATATTACCCCTAACATAATCAATCCGCCAAAGATGATGCGATACCAGACAAAGACCCAAGTATTCTGCCGTTGCAGATAAGCAATTAACCCCACAACCGAGAGATAGGAACAAATAAAGGTGGTGACCGTCCCAATTAAGAGGGGAAAAATTTCCGTATTATCCCAACCGTAGTCAATGACATCGGCTAATTCCACTAATCCGGCAAGGATAATGGTAGGAATGCCCATTAATAAGGCAAATCGGGCAGCCGTAGGACGTTCTAACCCGCGAAATAAGCCGGCAGTAATGGTAATCCCCGATCGCGACGTACCGGGAATCAGCGCTAGTGCCTGCGCTAAGCCCATAACAATGGCATCGAGAGGCTTCAATTCTTTTTCAGCGCGATCGCGCTTTCCCACCCATTCCGCAATGCCCAACAGCAATCCAATCACCACAGAAGTAATGGCAATGGTGGTCATACTGCGCAGCGGGGAATCATCTGTTACAAACAACTTCCACAAGACACCAAAAATCAAGATGGGTAGCGTTCCCAGCAAAATTCCGGCCGTGAGGCGCAAATCGGAATTATAATAATCTCGGTTTTGAAGGGCTTGTAAGGTTCCTCGCGTCAATTGCGCTAAATCCTGCCGGAAGTACCACATAATAGCAACAATACTGCCTAAATGAACCACCGCGGTAAAGGTAATTCCCGGATCGCCCCAACCTAAGACTACAGGAACCACTTTCAAATGGGCACTGCTGCTAATGGGCAAAAACTCGGTAATGCCTTGGACAATCCCTAATACCACTGCTTGAAACCAATTAATTGTCGTAGAATGATCAACAGCAGGGGATTGCGCGGAAGCGGAAGGGAGCATGAAACAAGCCAGAAATCCTAAGATAGCAAACAAGGATAGGGGAAGTAATTTTGAAGAGAATTTGCGCATTTTTATCCCAGTGAGCAACACATTACGAGTAACCAATCGCCGATAAGCAATTATTAATGTCGTTACCGATTATTTATCATCCTCATTATGTTACACCGTTACCGCAGGGACATCGGTTCCCAATGGCAAAATTTGGCCTCCTCTACGAAATTTTATTAGCCGAGGAGGTCATTGAATCCCAGCAGGTTCATCAACCGGAACTTCCGCCTCGGGAATGGTTAGAATTAGTCCATACCCCAGCCTATGTTCAAGCCTATTGCGAGGGCACTCTCGATGCCAAAGCGCAACGGCGGATTGGACTGCCTTGGAGTGAGCAACTGGTGCATCGGACTTGTTTAGCCATTGGGGGAACCATTTTAACGGCGAAACTTGCCCTAGAACATGGTTTGGCTTGCAACACTGCAGGCGGCACCCATCATGCCTTCCCGGATTATGGGGCAGGATTTTGCATTTTTAACGATTTAGCCGTTGCCCCGTCAGTGATGCTTCATTTGGGATTGGTCAACAAAATTTTAGTGGTTGATCTGGATGTGCATCAGGGAGATGGCACAGCCTTTGTGTTTCAAAACGATCCTCGGGTGTTTACCTTTTCCATGCATTGTGGGGAAAATTTTCCCGGAAGAAAGCAAGACAGCGATTTAGATATTCCCTTGCCCCGAGGGCTAGATGACGATGGATATTTACAAATTTTGGCAAAGCAATTGCCGGATGTGTTAAGTGAAGTAAAACCGGATCTGGTCTTCTATGATGCTGGGGTCGATGCCCATGTGGATGATCGCTTGGGAAAACTAGCTCTCACGGATAATGGGCTTTATCGGCGCGATCGCGTGGTGTTAAGCACTTGTTTGGCTCAAGGGTATCCCACTGCTTGTGTTATTGGCGGCGGCTACAGTGACGACTTGCATCAGTTAGCGCAACGCCACAGCTTATTGCATCGGGCAGCAACTACTGTATTTCAATCTTATTAATTGATCCTTTTCTATAGCAATCCTAAATTATTTATAACTCCTGCATTTAATTCCTACCTTAGTAAGGGGGATAGGGGGGATCCGAAGTTAATCTACTTTTTACCAATCAGATCATATTGCTATACGAGGTTTTGCTATTAATTGAACCACAAAGACACGAAGGACACAGAGGGTTTTAAGGATAGCTGTCCTTTGAATTGATAGAGATAATATTAATATGAAATTGATTAATTCATGCTACACATGAGGAGTTCCTTCGCCTTGTCTCCTTGTCGCCTTGTCTCCCCCTTTCCCGAAAAATCGGTAGCAAACATTTTGATCTAAGAG
>JBDGQV010000021.1:12122-13315 GCA_042218725.1 Halothece sp.
TCGCCTTGTCTCCCCCTTTCCCGAAAAATCGGTAGCAAACATTTTGATCTAAGAGGATGTAATGGCATCTTTAATATCATGAATTAATTCATCAATTCTCGATTCAGTCGTATTCCAAGTACAAGCCAAACGAACGCCGCCCCCACCAATAAATGTGTAAAAATGCCAGTTTTTAGCTTTTAAGGTGTTAATCACTCGTTCTGGCATCTTCACAAAAACACTATTGACTTGTCTGGGAAACATCAGTTCTATTTCTGGGATGACGGATAATCTTTCTTCTAAATACGCCGCACAGTCGTTAGCGTGTTGTGCATTTCTAAGCCAAGCCCCAGTTTCTAATAAGCCTAAAAAAGGCGCTGCAATAAAACGCATTTTAGAAGCCAGTTGTCCGGCTTGTTTGCAACGATAGGCAAAATCTTCTGCTAAGTCTTTGTTAAAGAAAATAATCGCTTCCCCTAAGGCCATCCCATTTTTCGTCCCACCAAAACACAAAACATCAATGCCGCATTTCCAGGTTATTTCAGCTGGGGTTTTGTTCATAGCAATTACTGCATTGGCAAATCTCGCCCCATCCATATGGATTTTTAATGGGTATTTTTGGGCTACTTTTTGAATGGCAATTAATTCTTCAATGCTGTATACCGTTCCTACTTCTGTCGGTTGCGTTAAGCTAATGACTCTCGGTTTTGGATAGTGAATATCGGTTCTTTTATTAACAATTGCCTCAATTGATGCTGGGGTTAATTTTCCATGAATGCCGCGGCCTAATAATAATTTCGATCCATGAGAGGCTAATTCCGGTGCCCCGCACTCATCGGTTTCAATATGAGCAAATTCATGACAAATCACGCTATGGTAAGATTGGCAAAGACTGGCTAAAGATAAAGAATTCGCAGCGGTCCCATTAAAAACAAAAAAAACGTCGCAATCGGTTTCAAATAAGTTTCGGAAATAATCGGCGGCTCGCTGTGTCCATTCATCGTTGCCATAGGCTAAAGCATTGCCTTGATTTGCCCTCATCATATATTCCATTGCTTCTGGGCAAATACCAGAATAATTATCACTGGCAAATTGTTCTAACATGATTCACAACAACAATCACTAATAATGATTTTACAGGATGGCTCTTTATTATTTCGTAAAAAAGTTGACCAACGGTTAAAATTGCTCAATTTTTTTAGATGTTTTGAAAT
>JBDGQV010000210.1:0-4705 GCA_042218725.1 Halothece sp.
GCTCAGTTCAGCTTGGCGCCCCACAAAGTTGGACACATCGGGCGCTTCGCCCCAGTCGATATGGGAAGGCGGAATTGGCGTTTCCGGCACTCTCGTTTCAGCAATGGGGAGACTGCTGTCTGCTTGAGGATGAGAGTAATCGCTTTTTTCTAAAGTGAGACCAAATGCTGAGAAAAAGGTATCGAGCGTTTGCCGATCAACGGCAGTTTGCCCATCGAGAATTTTGGTGACGGTTTTAACTGATAAATAGGCGCGATCGCATAGTTCTTCTAACGTGAAGCGATGGCCGTTATTGATTTGTTGTTCCAGTTCTCGTCTAGCAATATCTAATTTTTGCTGACCTTGGGCAGTGAGAATCACGCCCCGTCTACGGATTAATGGTTTAACACTCACTCATGGTGCCTTACCCTAAACCTGATTCTCCGTCAGGACAAACGACATAGAAATCAGCGGCTCCCACTAGGGAATAACGGGATTTTAGCCATATTCTTATTATCGCACATTAGGCAAGATAACTATACCTTAAGTTTCCCCTTAAGTTGCCTTATCTTGACTGGTTTTTCCCATGCGGCAGTGCGATATTAAATGTATTCCAGTTTAGTTGAAGCATAAGCCATGTTACACCACATTTCCATTGATGCTCAAGATCCCTTCCGCGTTTCTAAAGTTCTTTGTGAACTGACTGGCGGGCAATTTTTCGAGTTTCCGATCTCGCCCGGCGCTTATATGGTCATTTTCGGCGACGAATATGGATCGGGAATTGAAGTGCTGCCCAAAGATACCATCTGGTTTGCCGGCGAAACAGAATCACAGACAAAACCGGCAGAATCGCCAATGTCGCTTTCCTCGACTCATTTAGCATTATCGGCATCCGTTAGCCGTGAAACCATAGAAGCCATTGGTCTTCGCGAAGGTTGGCTGGTTCGGTTCTGCGATCGCGGTCTGTTCCAAGTCATAGAACTCTGGTTGGAAAATTCCTTCATGTTGGAATTGCTAACTGCTGAGATGATGGCTAACTACTTAAACTTCATGAAACCGGAAGTCTATACCGACTTTCTAGCAGAAATAGCGAAGACAGAGACAGTTTCGCCAACGCTGGAAAAGCAGCAATCAAACTGATTGTCTAATCAATCAATAATTTCCTAAATTATCCTTTACTTTCAATCACTATCCCATGTTTAAACTAAATTCTCTTGCTTCTGTTTCTTTGAGCGCTTTATCTTTGTTATTGCTTCAAAGTTGTGCCACTATTGCCCAATCTGAAAGTTCTATCCCATCTATGGGCAATGGCACCGATATTGTCAAATTGGGAAATCGTCCTCAATTAGTTGGTGCTAATATCGCTCAATTTGAAAGCAGTCCCCAACCGTTTGGCAATGGCACTATTCGCACTTATGTGAAAGTTAACGGTCAAAATCAGCCTCAAGAAGTTGGCGTCATTATCACTGAGGGAGCACTTTCCAATCTTCCTCACGAGGATACTGAACTGACCTTGTCGCTGCCCAAACAAGCGGCATTTACCGCATTAGATCATATCGGCTTCAACTGGCGTCCATATGGTCATATGCCTAATCCCATTTATGGGACCCCGCATTTTGATATCCATGCTTACACGATTACTTCCGAAGAACGGGAAGCAATCACAATGACCGGCGATGATGCCGACAAAATCTATAAAGCGCCAGACCCAAGCTTAATTCCTGCCGGTTATGTCCTCGCTCCGGACAGTGCAGAACCGCGGATGGGGAGTCATTGGGTCAATACTGTTTCTGAGGAGTTTCAGGGCCATCCCCATGGGTTTAGCCACACATTAATTTATGGGTTTTATAACGGTGAAATGGCGTTTATTGAACCCATGATTGCCCTAGATTTTCTCAACAGCCGCCAAACATTTGAAGGAGAATTTACCCGACCCGAACGCTACACCAAAGATGGACTGTATCCTTCCCAGTACCGGATTGCTTATAACGAAAATACGCAAGAACACGTTATTACCCTCACTGGATTTATCCAACCTTAATTTCTATCCAATTCATCTAGAGAAATTTAAAGATGACTCAAGCAATTGACAAGGTGTCTTTAAAAGCATTGCCGACTAAGCTTAAACCGATTTGGCCTAAAAAACGCCGAGAGCTTCACAGCCACCATTTTGATTCGACGATCTGGAACGATTTTCAATTCCGCAATGATGACATTGTTATTGCCACCTATGCCAAATCGGGAACTACTTGGACACAACAGATTGTTTCCCAGATTCTATTTAATGGGCAAGAAGGACTCAATGTCAGCGAGATGTCCCCTTGGATGGATCTGCGGGTACCACCGAAACAAGAAAAACTGGCAATAGTAGAAGCGCAGACCCATCGCCGTTTTCTAAAAACCCATTTGCCAGTGGATGCTTTAGTTTTTTCGCCAAAGGCAAAGTACCTCTATATCGGTCGAGACGGACGGGACGTTGTTTGGAGTTTTTACAACCATCATTCCAACTCTAACGCGATGTTTTACGACCTTATCAATAATACCCCTGGCAGAGTGGGACCCCCTCTTGAGCCGCCTCCGAGTTCAATTGAACAATATTTCCGGGATTGGTTAGCGCGTGATGGCTATCCCTTCTGGTCGCTGTGGCAAAATGTCCGTTCCTGGTGGGAAATTCGCCATCTCCCAAATGTGTTACTTGTCCACTACGCTGAACTTAAACAAGATTTATCAGGACAAATGCGTCGCATTGCCGATTTTTTGGAAGTGCCAATCGATGAAAAACAGTGGCCCAAAATTGTCGAACATTGTACGTTTGACTACATGAAACGACATGCTGAGCAAATTGTTCCCTTAAGCGGCACCCTTTTTGAAGGGGGAGCCAAAACCTTTATTCATCAAGGGACCAATGGTCGTTGGCGGGACACCCTGACGCCAGAAGATATTCATCGTTATGAAACGATGGCGCAACTGCAGTTAGGACGCGATTGTGCCCATTGGCTTGCCACAGGGAACGGGTTGGCTTAATTGCCTTAACCGATTTGTATTGCCCATTCCACTTTATTAATCAAGGAGATTCATGCATGTCTGCATACTGTTTTGCCGATATTCTCAAAATTAATGATTCTGACAAGTTTGAGGCCTATCGCGATCGCGTTTTTGCCAATGTTGAGCGGCATGGGGGACGATATCTGGCAGTTGGCGGACAAGTCAATCGAGTAGAAGGGGACTGGCAACCTACCTTCCCCGTTATTATTGAGTTTCCCAGCTTGCAACAAGCGCTTGATTGGTATAACTCAGATGATTATGCCGAGTTAAAAGCCCTCCGGCTGGCTGCTGCAGAAACCAATGCTGTTTTTATCGAAGGCATTTAGCAAGGCAAAAGCTCTACAATGGCCTGCTTTCTTTATTAACATCAACTAAGGAAAGGAAACGATCCCATGTCTGTTCAATTAATTTCCCGCACCGAACAAACCGTACAACTGATGCCATTGCAGTCCCATCACCTATCGAACGTGAAGACATTGCTTATGTGTAGTATGAATCAATCAATTTCATATTAATAGAAAAAACGTAAAGGAAGACTGGGACGAAAATCAACCATTTGCTTCTGGATTTGATAATCGAATTCAATATCGGCTAAATGCTCCTTTCCGGACATCAAGGATAAAAAATTTGATTGTTCAAAAACTTGAATTGCTTGGGAACAGGACTCAACAGAAGGTAAAACAATGTTGATATTTGTAATTTCTAGTAAAGGATTTAAGTGATTGATAGGTTGCCGGGAATCTAACGGTAGGCGATCCGGCCGTGTTTGAGAAAAGGGAATCAGAAAAATGAGCGGCTCAACGGAATGGGTGCTAACAATTTCAAAATGTAGGGAATTGGGTAAATAAGGAGGACAATATTGCCAGGTATCAACTGGCAAAGAACAAGAAGAGGAGTTAGTTGTTGAAGCGGAACGCAATCCAATCCCAAATGGAGAAAAGCCAGTTTGATGATATCGCGATCGCGCCCCGAATTGCATCGGTTCAATAACTGGATCATGAATTTCTTGCTCGTTGCATACCCACAAAAATTCCAGCATAGCATTATGAAAAAAAATACGCCGATTGGCAGTTCCTTGACCGGGATGAGTGTTAGATGTTCCCTCGGTTAATCCCAAGGTTAATAGTTGCTCGATTTCTGGTGCCCCCGGCTTGGTAAATACGAAAAAATGATCTAATTCAAACGACATTAACTTCTAATTATCCAAATATATAATTAATCTTGTTGCTTTTATTCCTTTTTCGTAAAAGTATAGCAGTCAGAAATGATTCATGAATAACTTGTTTGGCGTTTAGTTAATTAGCAACTAAAAAATCGTCTTCTACAAGCAAATACTAATTGTATAGCTTTTACTTTAGAATAATTTATATTAAATTTCGCCAAATTATTTTACTTTTTTATCTGATGGTTTTATCCTATAGTATTTTTTTAAAGTAATAAAAGGAAATTTCCCCCTAATCAACTGAGATAAGGGGGAATCAAATTTAAATTTTTTAGCTTTGAGATCCTTTGAGATAGGCTAACATCGTATCCGCATCAGACACTTCAAAGGGATCAGTGGGACAATTATCCTGATAATTAGGTTCAATAAACATCTTTTCAATTTGACGATCATTCACCACCATGGAATAACGCCAAGAGCGCATTCCAAATCCGAGATTTTCTTTTTCAACTAACATGC
>JBDGQV010000211.1:0-1452 GCA_042218725.1 Halothece sp.
GAGGCTAGTTCTCGCTTTCCCCTAGAAACAACTTTTTTCTTAGTTCTCGATTTGCCGATTTTCAGATTTCGTGGCAATGTTAAGGACCGCCACCTCCATCGCCGCCACCGCCGCCACCACCGTCGCCACCGCCATCACCTCCACCGATAGCAGGTGGACCACCACCTCCTCCGCGTCCACCTCTACCTTTGCCTTTACCTTTATTCGCAAAAACTGCAAGTATAATAATCACAATGATCAAAAGAATTATAATTTCCATACCTTGATCCTCCACTAATGTTTAGGTATGAAAATATCACACAAAGATCTTTGATATATTACATAATGTCATTTTTTGTAACAGGTTCCCTAGGATAGAGGAGAGGAGTTGAAGGCAACGGTTGCTATGACCACACTTAATTTTTTACTAATACTTTTAGTAATGAACCTAATTATTGAAATGCCTTTTAAGAAGATGATTGGGCTGGAGGGAAAATGGAAATCAATCCAGTTTGGAAAGCTGGATCATAAGTCATGAGCGTTAGGTTTTCCAGTTCAGCTTGAGCCATGAGCATTCGGTCAAAAGGATCGCGATGTTTGATGGGTAAACTTCCGGCTCGAAGGGCATGAATGGCAGTGATGACTAGTTCTGTAAATCGAGCTTGAGTGAGGATGGTTTGGTAATCTCTTACTAAGGATTCTGCTTCGGGTAGTTTCCCTAGACGATATTTGGTAGCAATTTCCCAGGCGGAAGCACTACTGACGAGAATGTTATTGCTGGGATTGCGAATGATTGCTCGACAATCAGAATTTAATTTCGGTTCGTCAAAGAGCCACCACAGCAGAATATGGGTGTCGATGAGGTAACTTATTCCCATTGCTGCAGTTCTTCTTCAGGCAAGGGTTCAAAGAATGCATCTCCCAGTTTCCCGTTTAATAAACCGGGGGTACGGGGGGGATTGTTTTCTTGCTCCAAACCCAGGCGAAAGTTATGAATAATGTCATAAAGTTCCCACAGTTTATCTTCGGGAATATTTTGCAACTCCTGCATAATTTTTTGGATCAACATCTGTTACTTCCTTGAAACTTTCATGAACTTTATACCCTAGTCTTATTTATCAGTTTCTTGAGACAGGCTTTCCTCAATTAATAACTCGATGGTTGCTGAAAAAGAGCGCTTGTCTTTCTCAGCCTTTTTCATAACTTTGTCTTTTAGTTCTTTGGGTAAGTATAAAGTCGTTCTTGTTTTCTCTGCCATTGTTTAGCGTTAATCGATGTCTTAATGCTATTATAAGTTAAATAATGTTGAATGATGCTATGGAAACTAACGGATAAACAGTAGAGGACAATTGAATCTTCGATTTGCTGAGGCTTGGCGTGGATCGCGCAGCGCATTCCTCAAGTTAACCGATTGGAAAAAGTCTAAATGATTGCCTGGATTGATTACGTACTAACACTGAATTTTCGGCAGGA
>JBDGQV010000212.1:0-10674 GCA_042218725.1 Halothece sp.
CACATTGGCTTTTCAGCTTGAGACGAAATAGGTGGTGAGGGATTTGGACAAAGTTCTGGTTGTTGCGAGTGCCCAGATTAATATTCTGTTTGATTGTCGGGTTGTATCCCACAACGACTTTTCCTATCCCTTGAGCAAGACAGTAGTTAACCAAATAACGAACCGCTTGGTTTATGTAATCTTTAACTTGGTTAGAACGTTTGTAGTAGAGAGAAGCCTGTTGCTTAGTTAATCCTTTAATTCCCTGCCCGTCTTTAATCGACTGGAGACGGCTATTACGCTTGTTAAACCATTGATTTTTAGACTTTAACTCTTTGCCGTCAAGGATAAAAGATTTTCCTTGAGTCGTGACACAAGTAGCGAGGTTGTTAACCCCCAAGTCTATAGCTATAGCCTCTTCTCCAACAGAAGGAGACTTTTCTTCGGATTGTTCATACACATAAGCGACTTCAAAATAACAGGCTTGATGCTTAGGAATGATCCTAATCTCTTTAATCGGCTTATTTCTTATGTGTTCTGGAATCTTGAGAGTGACAGCACCAAAATGACGACGAAATACCCTCGCCATCGGAACGGTAAACTGCCAATTTTTCTGAGGGAGCTTCTCCCAATCCCGTTTTCGAATTGGGATGATTAAAGGGAAGAAACCATCTTTAGGAAGATAGTTAGGTAATCTAACCTTTGCCTCATACTGTCCACTGGTTCTTGATTTCAGTAGATTAAAGAAACCACGAAACGCCCGATCAACTACCTTCATTGTCTGCTGACCGACATCGGTGGCTAACATCTTGTAGTTCTCATTCTCTTTACACAAATGATAAGCCCCCTCATAGCGCAGATACTTCCGTTCTTGGAAGAAATACTGACGCTGTTGGTACAAACAGACGTTAAACAAGTTCTTAGACACTCGACAAGCTGCCTTGAGAGCGTTCTCTTGCTGCTTATTCAGTTTTAGCCGATTTTGTTGTGTTAGTAACATCTAAATTAACCCGCTAAATCAATATATTATAGCGGATGAAGATTCTTTTGTGGGCGACATTTCCTCTCCCGTTAATTCTGTCGAATATAACGGGCGGAGCGAAGGTGAGCATCCCCATGTCGCATTTAAGATGGCATTAGATTATTCCCAAGGTTGTGTTAATTTCCGCGATGTTGGCGAGTGCCTCAACCTTCTCTCAGAACAAGCGTTATTTCCAACGCAGCGCATTTTGCGAGGAGGAAAACTGGAATTCGTTACCTCTGCTGAACAAATTGGGAATCCAGGAACCATTATTAATCTTCGTAAAGGGTCAGATCCCAAAGAAAAATTGTTTGGCGCTGATTATAGGCATTTTCCCATTGCCAATGACTATGAGAAATATCATACCACTGATCCCATGGTACGGCGTTGGCTCAATCAGATATTTGTTTGTATCTCCACCTCAGTGGAACGGTTTCCCATTCTGTTTCACTGTACTTCTGGGAAAGATCGTACCGGTATTGTTGTGGCAGCGCTGCTGATTAGTTTAGAGATTGATCGGGAATTGGTGGTACAGGAATACTTGTTCAGTGAGGGAGAAGTAGCACGCAGCTGGATTGAGAATGCCTTAGATGGGATTGATGATCCGGCAGCTTACTTTCAAGGAGTGGATTTAAATCGAATCCGTCAAAAGTTGCTAGGAAATTAACTGATCTAACTTTCAATTAAAGAAGCCTATTATGATTGATTGAAAGTGGCAACTTCATATTGTTTGACCACGGCAGTATGGGGGGGCGAACCCGATTCGCCTGCTGTTGTTAGTTCCCCGGTACTTTCAATCGTTGCATTGTAAATGCCTTGATCTGTTCCATCGGGAGAGGAGTAAGTAATGCGGACCTTGGCCCAGTTTTTGTCTGTTTCATCTGCTTCTACCACTTCTCCGGTTTTCAAATAATGAAACCAATCCCAACCATGATTGACCCAAATTTCTTGTTCTGCAATTTGTGCCCATTGCGGCAATCCTGTCCAACCCCGATAATAGAATTTTAGGTCGCTGAGATTTCCTTCCTGTTTGGTGATTACATTCAGGGCTTCTGGTTTTAAACGTCCCCAGTACCTTCCATCAGGCAGGCTAATTGCGGTTGGGGCAAAGCGATGTCCTCCAAAGTGGCTGCAACGCCAGACTCGAAGTTGTGAATTGGCTTGTTCTCGCCAAGTTTGGTAAAGTGGATAGCCATACCGAGAACAGGCAACATCAACATTCCCATGAGTGCAAACGAATAAATCATAGTCATGATCATGGTTTTGTTGATACTCACGGAAGTTGGAAAGTTTTTCCGGTTCGACGAGAAGTGCTGAGACTAAGTTTCCCAATTCGGCATTAGGAATCAGGTATTCTTCTCGCGTGTAGCGAGCAAATAAGGTGGCCGGGCGACGGTAGAATAAAACTCTGGTATAGCCTGGTTGGGAATAGTCAGAATCGGGCGCGATCGCGAGGGGACGAAGTTTTACCCCTTTTTGATAAACTAAGTATTTAATTTGCTCTAAATAGGGCTTTAAGGCGTCGCTTTGATCCAGCGCCATTTCCGACCAAGGTTGCGGCAATTCCACCACTAACCAATAATCATAATGCCCGGCAGTCCCAATTGGGTTTTCTCCCACTGCTTGAGACACATCGGAACAAAATCGGCATTCTGTGAGATGGTTCGGTAAGGATGACATTGATTTCTATATCTAGAATGGTTTTACTAACGTATCAAATTAGTTAATCGTGATAAGAAAGCTACTCAAAAGAAACTTAACTCAAATTTGATTTTGAAAAAATTAATCAGAAAATAATGTTAGAAGAAGGTAATTTTTAGAATGAAATCTTTTATATTTCAATCTATCTAGGAGACTTTTATAGTTTCAGGCTCGGGTAAAGATTTTCCCTTTTGCTGATATCCATAAATTAAATCAGCTAAAACTTCCTTAGCCTTGTTTAAAGCTTCTTCATAGGTTTCGCCATGAGTTCGAGCATATTCTCCCCATTCCGGTAAACTAGCAATATAAGCCTGA
Organism: Halothece sp.; assembly: GCA_042218725.1. GTDB lineage: Bacteria > Cyanobacteriota > Cyanobacteriia > Cyanobacteriales > Rubidibacteraceae > Halothece. The sequence goes on from JBDGQV010000212.1 coordinate 3,017, forward strand.
TCTTCTTCTGACCATTGAATGAAAATGCTATATTTCATTGTTATTTTCTTCCCCTTTTAATTTTGCCAAAGCTGCCTTAACATCTTTCTCCTGGTATGGTTTTGCGTCTTGGCTATCTTTACCAGAGAGAACAACAGGTTTTGATAATCGCGGATGAATCCAATAAGAGTGACTTCCTTTGCCACGCTTCGGTAAAAGTGTAAATCCTGCTTGCTGTAACATCTGTTTTAATTCTCGAATTTTTTTTGCCATCTAGCAATTTTCATTTTTTCTCTTCCAACAGATAAGTTGACAAGTCATCGAGAACTTCATTGGCGGCAATGGGCCCCCGACCAATCCAGTATCCGGGCACTTCATAAACCTTTCCCGCTTGCACGGCATCTAGTTTTGACCACAACGGATCATCTCGCAGCCCCTTTAAGGCACTTTCTGCTTCATTGCCTAAACTCCAAACAAAGATGACATCGCCATCGGCTTTTTCCAATTGTTCCCGAGAAATCTGAATCCATAAATTATCTTTATCCTGACTCGGCGGACGGGATAATCCGACATCTTTGAGGATTCCCCCAACAAAAGTATCATTTTGGTAAAGCCGTATCCCATTCGGTAAAACTCGCACCACTGAGACTTCAATCTCTTCCGGATTGTCTAAGCGCGATTTTAATTTGTCGGCTCGCTCATGATACGCTTCTAAGAGCGCTTTTCCTTTCTCTGGTTTTCCGACAGCTTCTGCCGTGAGCAACAGTTTCTTTTTCCAAGCACTGGTTCCGCTTTTTCCAAGCAAAATCGTCGGGGCAATTTGGTTGAGTTGCTTATAAACCGCTTCTACATTTTTGCCGCCAATAATTAAGTCAGGATTGAGTTGGGCAATGCGTTCTAAGTTTTGTTGGTTTTCAGCCAGTTTTTGGGTGGTATCGGGAATTTTGTCTCGCAGATGCACGGGGAATTTTCCCGTATTGGCATTGATTAGCCCAGCAATGGGATCGATTCCCAAGGCCACAATACTGTCTAAAGCAATATTATCTAAGGCAATCACTCGTTTCGGATTAACCGGAACGACGGTTTCTCCCTTGGCATGAGTGACCGTGCGACCCGGATCAGGCTTTGGTCGAGTGACAGTCTCATTATTTTGACAACCTGTCAGTGTCAAAAGTCCAAACAAAATAATGGATACGGTGAAATGTCGTAGCATAATCTACCAACTAAATTGATATTGCAAACTAACTGTGCGGCCTAATCCAGCCGTAAATGCTCGATTTCTCTCCTCAACTTGAGAACTTACGGGGAAGAATTGATTATCCAATAGGTTTTGAACTGAAAAAGTGAGTTGTCCGTTGCCTAAGTCGAAGCGGCTAATCCAATCGAGAGTCGTATAGCTGTCAATGGGAAAGGGATCAATGGTATTTCCCCCAATTGTCTCCTCAAACGCGCGATCGCGCGATCCGACAATTAATAACTGCAGGCGATTTGACCAATCGGGGGTAGTTTGATTTTCAACATACAAACCAATTTTAATCGGTTGAATTTCAAGCGTACTTAACGGCACAAAATCATCAACGTCTTCGGGGCTGCTTTCTCCTTCTACCCAAGTGAAATTGCCGCCTAATTGCCATTGCTTATTAATCTGATAGTCGGCAGTTGCTTCAATGCCATAAGTGCGCTTCGGTTCGCGCCTAGAGGTGACAAAGGAACCATCCTCACTTTCCTGTTGAGTTTGTCCTAATTCCGAATAGGTAAAGAAACCAGCTAAAGAAAACTGAACTTTGTCCCAATTCCCTCGCACACCAATTTCGTAATTATCAACAACTATAGGCTGGTTGACTTGGATGCCTTCATTGACTTTTACTGGCGGAGAGCTTACAAAAAATGGTAAAAACCGCAAAAAGCGTCGAAAATCGGGGGCAGAAAATCCTTGGGCAAAGTTAGCAAATAGATTCACATTATCGGTAACATCATAAACTGCTCCAAAATTAAAGACCACATCGTCAAAGCTGACTTCGCCACCGATCACTTCATCAGGAATGGCCCCTCCGCGAAGATCAATCGGTTTTCCTAAGACATTAAAATCATTCACCGACATTTCGAAACTTTCATACCTTAATCCCCCCCTCAGGGATAATTTGTCATTCGGTTCCCAATTCAATTGGCTAAATACCCCGATTTTTTGCAGATCATAGGGAGGAGAAAAGAAAGCTTCGTCAGTTTGTTCAAAGTCTGTTCCTCCGCTATTGTCAAAAACAGTTGGATCAAAAATCGTTAGAGGTTGCTCAATGGATTCATCGGAATAATCTGCCCCCCAAACTAAATCTAAATTGCTCGCTAACGGGGTTTCAATATCAAGGCGCGCTCCCACTTTTTCTGATTCAGTAATGGTGCGGGAAACTGACTGAAAAATCGTGTCTCGATTATCTTGAGGAATCGTCAGCGTTCTCGATTCTTGAAAGAAAGCTTGAGCATCGAGTTTACTGCCCAATAGATCATCATGGGAATAGCTTAAATTAATCGTTAAATCTTCTCGACCGGGGAGTTCTTCCAATTCTAATTCTCCGTCAAGGTCTAGCGGTTGTGCTTTAGTTCGTTCATCCAGTTCATTAACACTGGGATCAGGTAAGGTGGGCGGATCTTGTTTATCATTAAAATAATTAACTGTTAATTCCAATCGTTGGTCATTGGTAAGTTCCAATCCGGCTTTCGCTAAGATATTAAACGTTTCTAAATTATCTAATCCTTGTGCCCTGCCAACAGGAATAAGATCGCCCTCGGCATCAAACCGATTGCCGCTTTCTTTATAAGAGGCGGCTAAAAGATAATCAAAATTGCCTACTTTTCCCGAGAAGAATTGTTCTCCGCCTGCGCCAAAACTTTGCGATAAATCGGATAGAGATAAGGCGGGACCTAGGGAAAACGTGGTGTTAGCGGTAAAGGTATCTTTGGGTTTCCGAGTAATAATATTGATGACGCCTCCCCCGGCTTCTGCCCCATAAATGGCAGTAGGACCGCGTACCACTTCGATTCGTTCTACCGCATTGGGTGAAATACTGCGTAAATCTTGAAATATCTGAAGGTTGCTATTGATGGGAACCCCGTCGATTAACACCGAGGGATCGCGCCCTCGCAACGATTGAGACCGGTTGGAGGCACTTTGCGTCGGCGGCCCCAATCCCGGAACCGTTCTCCCTAGAATATCGGGAAGATTATTCGACAGTTGCGATTGCTGTTCAATTTCTTCTCGACTAATGACTGTCGTCGAGCGCGCAATATTTTGGGCTTGTTCTTCAGTCCGAGTAGCGGTAACCACTAACTCGATCGGTTCCCTATCAGTACCGGCTTGTGGGGAAGGAGCAGTGGTTGGAGCTTCCGGCGTTGTTTTCGCTAAACTGCCTTGTTGGGGAAGATTTAAGGCAATGCCATTGGAGACAGAATTAACGTTGATTTCTGGAAGGCTCGTTGCTCCCTGGATTTTTACCCGGATACTTTCAGGCGATTGTTGAATAACGCTGATTTCCTTAATTTCTGTCGAAGGCTGAGACCAGCGAATGCTTTCTCGTTCTGGCAATTGCAACTGGGCATTAGGAATCTCGATTAGTAGTGTTTTGTCTCCGGTAGGGGTTGGCAAGGTTTGTATCTGTTCAGAAGTGCCGGTAATCAGTAACAGTTGCAAGCTATTGTTTGCCGTACTCTTCAGTTGAACATCGGTTACAGCATAAGGGGCAGCGTGAACTGCATTGCTGACTAAAAGTGGCGTTATTGGGACAAACGCATACCAGAAAAGATGCTTATTTAGGGAGGTCATCGGCGTTTTATTAAAAACTTATTGCAATTAAATTAATGTACAGTATATTATTTATCTCATTTAATGAGAATTTGATCAATACTTTTTTTGAAAAAACCTTTATAAAAAAGGATTTAACTGGAACTTGCTTGAGTAAGGGGAAATATTACTACTGTCAATCTTTAAGAATTGCTTTCAATAGTTTGCAAATTAGAGAAGCTGTAACCGGCGATTCCCGCACAGACCAATCCTAGGGAAGAGAGAGTGTACAATAACGCAATGCCGCTCCCATTGCCTGCACCAAAAACACCGCCAAACACTCCTGTTAATATCCCTCCTTCCTGCATAGCAGGGGCAAATACGCGATCGGCCAAAGGACCGGCAATTAATTTGGCTAGGGGAGAGGCTATTCCCACGAAAGCGGAACTAATGGCAATGACTCGTCCTTGGATATCGGCTTGCACTTTGGTTAAGACAATTGCTTGTCTGGCGCTGGCCATAATTGGAAAATGTATCGAGGACAGAAATTGCGCGGGAAACCAAATCAATAAGGTTTGTCCTAGGCCAAACAGAATTTTACTCAAGCCAGCACCGATCATACTGAACAGGACTAAATCAATTTTCCGGCCTGGAATGCGCCAAACACTGACAATAATTGAGCCTAAAATGCCGCCGATTCCCGCTGCTGCACTAACCATTCCCAATACTTGCGTATCATTTCCGCTGCGTGCCAAAATCATCGGCGAGTAGAGCGCTTTGCCGATATCGTGAGAAAACTGAAAAACGGTTGCAATCAAAATTAGCGTGAATAAGCCGGGGCGATTCCAGAGATAACTAAAGCCAAATTTAATATCTTTTCCAAGTGAAGAACGAGGGGTATCTGGTTTTGCAGAAGAAGAACCAGAAGCGGGATTGGGAATTGTGACCCATAAAACAGTCGCGATCGCGATGGTAAAAGTTGCTAAGTCAATCACTAAAATCCCCAACAAATCGACAATGGGATATAAGGCACCGGCAACTGCCGGGGCAATAATTACCGATCCATAGTGCAATACAGATCCCATGCCGCTGGCGCGAGTGTAATCTTGTTGGGGAATCAGCATGGTAATGGAAGCGGTGTAGGCCAGTTTCTGCAGACGGGTAAAGGCCCCGTTGAAAGCGCCGATCAGGTATAGATGCCAGATTTCTAAGCTTCCACCCAAATACAACAATAAAATCATCACAGTGGATAAGCCCGCCACAGTATCACCGAGAATCATTAAGGTTTTACGAGGAAATCGATCCGCGATCGCGCCGGCAAAGGGAGACGCTACAATTGCTGGAATTTCAGTAAAAAAGGCGAGTAAGGCAATGGGCGTGGCTTGTTCACTTAGATTCCAAAGCCAAATCGTCAGTGCAAAGCGAGTCATATAACTTCCAACCGTGGAAGCCATTTGCCCACTCCAGACCGTGATAAATGTGCGCCAATTGGAGGGTGGAGTTAGAGATGGCATCTCGCCTCAAGTTTATTGAAAAATACTATCACTACTAAAAGTAATATATTTAACATAAATCAGATCGCTAATGCAAATATTTGAAATAATTACTGGATCGCAAGTGACTGCTTAAAATAGCACAATCTGCTAAAAACTTCCTTTTAATCGGAATTTGACAATCTAATTTCAGTATCATCCAATGAATTCCTCCCTACTTAATTTCAATTAATTTTCAATTATCCTTGTTGATAACACAAGTTAATGATACTATCTGATAACGTAGTTGCAATTTACTATCAATAGTTAAACAAAATTTGCATATGAAGGAGCAATCACAATGGTGGACATTAGCATCAGCGCATCGCCAACCCGTCTTATCGAAACAGAAGAAACAGCGACAACAGTGACACTGCAGTTAAGTGAGCCTCCACCAGAAGGGGGGCTGACTGTTCCCATCAATCTCAGTATTGATAGTGGGGCCCCGAAACCCCTTGCGCAATTTAATCTCAATAACTTTGACTTTGATGGGGCAACGCTACAGACAGTTCCAGATACTGATACGTTAAACCGTTTTACACTGAATGTTACGAAACAAACGGCCAAAATTAACTTGAATGTTAAAAATGATAATTTTGATGAAGGAACTGATAAACTAACCCTTTCCTTGGCAGAGAGTGAAGATTTTAATATTGCCTCTAATGCGGGCTCGACAACCTTCACAATTTTAGAGGAACCAACCAATAATCCGCCTGAGGGGGGAAAAAATCCACCTGATGGGGGAGAACAAGGGGAACAGTCAGCACCAACGGTTAGTTTTGATCTTACGCCTGACAGTCTCAACGAAGAAGAAGGGGGAAATCTATCTTTAGACTTCAGCGTTGATGGAGAGGTTCCCGAAGACGGACTGACGCTGAACCTAGGCGGCGAAATTTTAGATGCTGTTCTAGATAACCAGTTCAATCTGGGACAAGCAGAAGCAACTGGTCTAGACATTCTACGCCCTGGTGGCGAAGGCGGTGAAGGCTCTGAAGGGGGCGAAGGAGGAGAAGCCTCTGAAGGCGGTGAAAATGGCAATGAAGCATTTCCAGGACTGCGAGCTGATTTTCTCCGTTACCCAATTGCGGGGGAATTTGATGACGTTCAAGTTCAACTAAACCAAGCCGATGCTTCCATTTCCCTCCCTGTTTCTAATGATGTCGTAGCAGAACAAGATCAGTCTTACAGCTTCAGTATTAGTAAACCTTCTAATGAAGGCGGCGAAGGTGGTGAAGGAAGCAGTAACTTCACCATTGATTCCCAAGCCAGTGAAGACAGCTTTAGCGTAACTGATGGTGTAGAAAATGTTGATACGCCAGTGGTTAGTTTCAGTGCCAATAAAACCGAAATTGAATCTGGTGAACAAGTTACGCTTAATTTTACTGTGAATGGACAAGTTCCTAATGATGGCATAACTGTTGCTGTGGACAGTGAATCCTTCCGCACCCTAAGCAATATTCTGAAGTTTAATGAGAACAATAACCCAGTCATTAATAACCTGGAAGGCATCGGCGGCTTCCCAGAAGGAGACGTGGATGACAGTGGTTTCTTTGTTAATTTAACTGCTCAACAAGCTTCTCTTACCTTGCCCCTCACCCAAGCTGGCGGCGAAGGGGGCGAAAGCTCCGAAGGAGGAGAAGGTGGTGAAGGCGGCAACACTAGTAATGCTGATGTTAACTTTGCCACCGAATTAGTCCTAATGAAAGGGCATCTGCGCGTAGCTAACCAATTAATTGAAGCGGGCGCTACCGATCAAGCCCCAACTCACCTCAACCATCCTCAAGATGAAAGTTATACCGAGGAATTTGCTCAAAAAGTCCAACAGCGAGGCATTGATCCCTTCTTAGAAGAGTTGCAAGCGGTTCCGCAAGCCTTTAACCAAGCTAGCAACCCCGCCAACAGCGACAGTTTCCAAACTGCCTTTGATAACGCCATTGCTGCTATAGATAACGCCTTAAACAGTGTCTCTGGTTTCCAACAGCAGTCACCAGAGTTCATCCTACCTTTAATCGACAGCGTGCTGTCAGTGGCTGCCGAAGAATACAACGCTTCCATTGAGAATGGTGAGTTTGTCAATACCGAGGAGTATCAAGATTCTAAAGGCTTTTTAGAAGAGGCAGAAATTCTGTTTAACAACATTTCTGATCAACTCAGCAGCCAAGCCCGAAGCACGATTGAAACGGCGCTCAATAACCTAAGCGATGCCTGGCCAAGCGCTACCATTCCGGATTCCCCAGCCAAATCTCCTTCCGAAATTAGCAATCTAGTAACTAGTATTGATGAGGCCTTTGAAGCAGAAAGTGAAAGCTCCGAAGGAGGAGAAGGTGGTGAAGGAAGCAGTAACTTCACCATTGATTCCCAAGCCAGTGAAGACA
>JBDGQV010000212.1:10774-23876 GCA_042218725.1 Halothece sp.
GAAGGTGGTGAAGGAAGCAGTAACTTCACCATTGATTCCCAAGCCAGTGAAGACAGCTTTAGCGTAACTGATGGTGTAGAAAATGTTGATACGCCAGTGGTTAGTTTCAGTGCCAATAAAACCGAAATTGAATCTGGTGAACAAGTTACGCTTAATTTTACTGTGAATGGACAAGTTCCTAATGATGGCATAACTGTTGCTGTGGACAGTGAATCCTTCCGCACCCTAAGCAATATTCTGAAGTTTAATGAGAACAATAACCCAGTCATTAATAACCTGGAAGGCATCGGCGGCTTCCCAGAAGGAGACGTGGATGACAGTGGTTTCTTTGTTAATTTAACTGCTCAACAAGCTTCTCTTACCTTGCCCCTCACCCAAGCTGGCGGCGAAGGGGGCGAAAGCTCCGAAGGAGGAGAAGGTGGTGAAGGCGGCAACACTAGTAATGCTGATGTTAACTTTGCCACCGAATTAGTCCTAATGAAAGGGCATCTGCGCGTAGCTAACCAATTAATTGAAGCGGGCGCTACCGATCAAGCCCCAACTCACCTCAACCATCCTCAAGATGAAAGTTATACCGAGGAATTTGCTCAAAAAGTCCAACAGCGAGGCATTGATCCCTTCTTAGAAGAGTTGCAAGCGGTTCCGCAAGCCTTTAACCAAGCTAGCAACCCCGCCAACAGCGACAGTTTCCAAACTGCCTTTGATAATGCCATTGCTAAAATTGATAACGCTTTAAACAGTGTCTCAGGTTTCCAACAGCAGTCACCAAAGTTCATTCTGCCTTTAATCGACAGCGTGCTGTCAGTGGCAGCCGAAGAATACAACGCTTCCATTGAGAATGGGCAGTTTGTCAATACCGAGGAGTATCAAGATTCTAAGGGCTTCTTAGAAGAGGCGGAAATTCTGTTTAACAACATTTCTAATCAACTCAGCAGCCAAGCCCGAAGCACGATTGAAACGGCACTCAATAACCTCAGCGATGCCTGGCCAAGCGCCACCATTCCTGATTCCCCAGTGAAGTCGCCTTCTGAAGTTAGCAATCTAGTAACTAGTATTGATGAGGCGGTTACCTTTGAAGGGGAAGGCTCCCAAAGCTTTACCTTTAATCTTCTTGATGGGGAAAATTATGGGGTTGATTCCCAAGCCAACACAATTGACCTCACTATTAACCAAGCTGACGGCGGTGAACAAGGTGAACAAGGTAATAATACACAACCCACTTTGACATTTGGCAGCACTGATGACGATGTGGTTGAACAACTCCAGGAAGGCCAACTTAACTTTACCGGAGAAGGAGAAGACTTAATTTCCACCTCTGATAGCGGTAGCCGTGTCTATGGCGGCAACGGTGCTGATGAGTTAGAAGTTCTCGATGGCGGCAATGAAAATCGGTTATTTGCCGGTGCTGGCGGGGATTTCATAGAACTGTCCCTCAGTGGCGAAGGCAATCGCGCCTATGCTGGTGATGGAAACGATACGCTAAGCATGGGTAGCAGCGATCGCGCCTTTGGTGGCAACGGTGACGATATCTTCCTCATGCAAGGGGGAGATAACCTAGTTACCGGCAGTGCCGGTGCGGAACAGTTCTGGGCTCTTACCTCAACCGAACTGCCGGATACACCGAATACCATCACTGATTTTGATGCCGGTGAAGGCGATGTCATTGGCATTGGCGGCGGCATCACCGCTAATCAAGTCAGCTTCGATAATGAAACGTTGCTGGTTGATGACCAAGCTGTTGCCATCTTGAGCGGGGCAACCGATTTAAGCGTTGAGAATAACGTAACCTTTGGCAACGCACCTATGGCGTAATTTACCTCACACCTAAGACTGCCTAGAAAAGGCGATCGCGACCACCACGAAAAGCGCGATCGTCTTTTTCCCCCTCTTCTACTTCTACTATCAATTCCAATTAACAATAATGACTGCTCTTAATGTAAATTTGCCCTCAGAGTCGTTTTCCACATTGGTCAGTTTACTCCTGCATCGAGCAGAACATCAGCCAAATGAGTTAGCTTTTACTTTCCTTCAAGATGGAGAAACAGAAACGGCCAGCTTTACTTATGGGGAATTGCATCAGGCGGCTTGTCGAATTGGAGCACACTTACAGGCATTAAATTTAGCCGGAGAACGCGCCCTAATTTTACATGCCCCAGGATGGGATTATCTCAGCGCCCTATTTGGCTGTTGGTATGCCGGCGTCGTTGCTGTTCCCGCTTATCCCCCACAAAATCGGCGTAATGCCGGAAGAATTCAGAGTCTTGCCGTCGATGCTCAAATCGCTGCAGTTTTTACGGAAGAAAATAATCTGGCGAAAACACGTCAGTGGCTAGACTCAGTTTTGGATATCCAATCCCTCTATTGGTTCATACCGGAAGCATCGTTACAGGAACGAGGTGATAATTGGAAGACTTCATCCCTTAATGAAGATACCCTGGCTTTATTGCAATATACCTCTGGCTCAACGGGAACACCAAAAGGGGTGATGCTATCTCACCGGAATTTACTGACCAATTCCGGCCTCATTCAAAAGGCAATTGAAAGCGGCGGGGAAGATGTGATTGTCACTTGGCTGCCTCCCTATCACGACATGGGCTTAATTGGAGCAATTCTCCAACCGCTTTATGTGGGATGTCCTTGTATTTGGATGCCTCCGGTTTCCTTTTTACAACAACCCTATCGCTGGTTAAAAGCGATTTCCGATTACCAAGGAACCATCAGTGTTGCCCCGAATTTTGGCTATGACTTATGTGTCAATAAAATTTCGTCCCAACAGCGACAATCCCTAGATTTAAGAAGCTGGCGCGTTGCCCTGGCTGGGGCGGAACCAATCCGCGCTCACACCTTAAACCAATTCACCAATACCTTTGCCGAATGTGGCTTTCAATGGGAAAGTTTTTATCCTTGCTATGGCTTGGCAGAAGCGACCTTATTCGTAACTGGCAGCGATTGGCATAAAGCACCCACTATACAGCATTTTAGTCAAGCGGCATTGAAAGTGAATCGGGCAATTCCCACCGATGATCCTGAAGATGCCCAAGCCTTTGTTAGTTGTGGGAAACCGCCCCAAGAACAGGAAATCGCGATTGTTAATCCTGAGACCTTAACCCGTGTTTGTACTGAGGAAGTTGGTGAAATTTGGGTAGCCGGTGCAAGTGTTGCCCAAGGCTATTGGAGAAAAGATCAAGAAACAGCCCAAACTTTCCAAGCCTCTTTGCCAGATGCCCCGGAAAAAATATTCCTGCGTACTGGGGATTTAGGAACCTATCAACAGGGAGAACTCTATATTACGGGGAGACGCAAGGATCTCATTATTATTCGCGGTCAAAACTATTATCCTCAAGATATTGAAGAAACCGTCGAACAAGCCCATTCCGGATTAAGAAAAGGCTGTGGGGCTGCCTTTGGGATGACGCAATCCGATACGGAACAACTGGCAGTCGTTCAGGAAGTGGAACGCCGTTATCGCCGTCAGCCGCTAGATCCGCTAATTCAAGCCATTCGAGAAGCCATTTCCGCCCAACATGATTTACAGGTGGCGACAGTCGTTCTCATTAAACCCACAACCATTCCCAAAACGTCTAGCGGCAAAATTCAGCGTCGGGCGTGTCGCCAAATGTGGTTGGAGGGAGAACTCGATGTTTTAGCGGAGTGGCATTTACCGACCAATGACAATCAATCACTTTCCTATTTGATTCAAGAGCTGACAAAACAGTATCAGCAAGCACCACCGCACAAACAACGTCCCTTACTAGAGGCTTATGTTTGTGCCCAAATTGCCAAAGCATTATGCCTTCCTTCTCCCGAAACGATTGACATGAACAAGTCCTTCTTAGCGTTAGGGATGGATTCCTTGACAGGAGCGACACTAGCAAATGAGTTGGAAAATCATTTGGGCATTTCTCTCGCCTCAACATTTGCCCTCGAATATCCCACTGTTAATGCTTTGGTAACGGAATTAGAAACTAAGTTATCAACAACAACCAATCAATTGCCAACTACTCCTTTTTCAACAGAAAACCCTTTTCGGAATCAAGAAGGAGAATTCACTCCTGAAACCTTACAACAGCTTCCAGAGGAACAACTGGATGCTTTCCTTCAAGAAATGATCCAAGACGAAAGCTAATCAGCAACATCAACAATTCAATCCAAAATGACGCAAATTCCAGAAAATATCGCTAATCTTTCTGAATCCAAAAAACGGGATCTGCTGGCAAAACTGCTGGCAAAAAAGGGCAAGTCGATTCAAACCTTTCCCCTCTCATTTCCCCAACAACGACTCTGGTTTCTCTATCAATTAGATCCCCATGACTGTGCTTATAACATTCCTGTATCCGTCCGTCTGAGGGGGCCGCTTAATGTCGCTGCCCTGGAACAAAGTGTCAACGCGGTTATCGAACGCCATGAAACCCTCCGTACCTCATTTACCACCATTAAGGGTGAACCGAAACAAGTGGTGGCGCCAAAACTGACTCTCAACATCCCAGTCATTGAGTTGCAAAACCGTTTGCAAACTGAAGATGAAACTGCTGTTGTCAATGAATTTACCCAACAAGAAGCGCAAACCCCATTTGACCTCAGCCAACCCCCGTTGCTTCGCGTGAAGTTGCTTCGTGTCGGGGAAAGGGAGTATATTCTGTTACTCACCATGCACCATATTGTCTCGGATGGTTGGTCCATGGGCGTTTTAGTGCGGGAACTGGCGACGCTTTATGAAGCCTTTTCTCGGGGCAATCCCTCGCCGTTACCCGAACTCCCCATTCAATACGGGGATTACGCAGTTTGGCAACGTCAACGGTTGCAGGGAAAGGTATTAGACTCCCTTTTATCTTACTGGAAACGGCAGTTGGGAAATAGCCCGCCGGTTTTGCCGCTTCCCACCGACCGTCCGTTGGAAGAGGCAAAAACCACTCAGGGCAACACTTTATCCTTTCAGTTTCCCTCAGACAAGCTAGATCAACTCAAGCAGCTTTGCCAGGAAGAAGGGGTAACGCTGTTTATGTCGCTATTGGCAGCATTTAAGACGCTGTTGTATCGCTATACCCATGCCGAAGATATTGCTGTGGGAACGGATGTTGCCAATCGAAACCGCGCAGAGACAGAAGCACTTATTGGCTTTTTTGTCAATATTTTGGTCTTGCGCACCGATCTCTCGGAAAATCCCACGTTTCGGGAACTGTTGCAACGAGTCAGAAACGTGGCGCTAGGAGCGTATGCCCATCAAGAATTGCCGTTTGGCAAGTTAGTCGAGGAATTGAAACCGGAACGACAAGCGGGTCAAACGCCGTTGGTGCAAGTGCTGTTTGTCCTGCAAAATACGCCTTTGCCTGAGTTTGAAACCTCTGATTTGGAATTGGGCGCGATCGCGATTAACGATCAAAGTTCCAAGTTCAATTTAGGCTTCTTTCTCGGCGAACGATCAGACGGATTATTAGGAACTTGGCGTTATCGCTCCGAACTATTTAATCATAGCACCATTGAAGAAATGTCAGCGCGATTTACAGCTGTCTTAAACAGTATTATTGCCAACCCGGATACCCGCTTAAATCAACTGGATTTAGAAACACCAACTGAAAAAGAAGAGAAAATGAAACAACAAGAAAAACGTAAAGCAAGCCGCTTCAAATCGTTCAAAAACATCAAACCGAAAGCGGTAGATGTTACGCAAGATTCCCTGGTAAAAACCGATTATTTAGATCAAGAAAGTTCTTTACCGTTAGTGGTTGAACCGGCGATTTCCGATGTGGATTTAGTCAGTTGGCTAACCAATCATCGGGATTATATTGAAAGCGAATTACTCAAACACGGCGGGATTCTATTTCGAGGATTTAATCTCAAAACGGCATCCGATTTTCAACAAGTGGCAGAAGCGATTTGCCCCAACTTATTTGATGAATATAACGACTTACCCAGAGAAGGGGTAACCAACAAAGTTTATGGGGCAACGCCCTATCCGGCTAATCGTCCCATTTTATTCCATAACGAAAGTTCTCACATGCACCGGTTTCCCCAAAAAATCTGGTTTTCCTGTCTCAAAGCAGCCGAATCCGGCGGAGAAACACCCATTGTTGATTGTCGGGAAATTTATCAACAACTTGACCCCAAATTGCGACAGAAATTAGCTGACAAAAAACTAATGTATGTGCGCAATTATCGACAAGATGTCGATGTGCCTTGGCAAGACTTTTTCCATACCGACGATAAAGCGGAAGTAGAAGCATTTTGTCGTCAAGCGGGAATGGAATTTGAGTGGAAAGGAAACGATATCCTGCGTACTTCCCAAATTAGTCCGGCGATTATTGAACATCCCAAAACCGGTGAAAACTGCTTCTTTAATCAAATTCAATTGCACCATGTTTCTTGTTTAGACAGTGAAGTACAACAATCATTACTTTCCCTATTTTCTCCAGAAGATTTACCGCGCAATGTGTTGTATGGGGATGGCACGCCTATTGAAGAGGAAGTTGTACAAGAAATTCAACGCCTTTATCAAACGCATCAGCGTAGTTTTTCTTGGCAAGAAGGGGATGTTTTAATGCTGGACAATTTACTAACTGCCCATAGTCGCAATCCCTACACTGGCGACCGCAAAATCGTTGTTGCCATGGGAGATATTTTACAGCAATCGCAAGTCAATTCCTGAGGTAAAAAAATGCAAACACAAACCATTCAAGGCTATCAACTTTCACCACAGCAAAAACGAATTTGGCAACTACAGGGAAATCAAACGTTTTGCGCCCAAGTCGCTGTTAAATTAGAAGGCTCGTTAAATCGGGAAAAACTGAAAACCGTTATTGCTAACCTTAGCCGCAATCACGAAATTTTACGCACGAGCTTCCAGCAACCAACTGGGATGAAATTTCCCCTACAAGTTATTAATCAGGAAGAAACGTTTTCTTGGCAATTTATTTCCTTAGAAGATTCAGATTCCATCGAAGAGATTTGGAATGATCCGCCGTTAGAAAAGCCCTTAAATGCCACGCTGATTCAATTACAACCAGAGCAACATTTATTAGTCTTAAGTTTGCCCAGTTTATGTGCGGATTATGCCACTTTGAATTTATTAATTCGTGCCATTCGTGATGGATATGCTGGAGAAACGCTTGCGAATTCCGAGGAAGTGGTGCAATATTTGCAAGTTTCAGAATGGCAAAATGAACTGTTAGCAGAAACGGATGACTCCGATTGGTCGCAGTGGCAAACCAATGAGATTTCTTCCCTCAAATTGCCAACACAAAAACCGTCTAATTCCGAGCCAGTATTTGCCGATCATTTTGTTTCTCTGGATCAAGAAATCTTAGAACGCTTACAAACAAAAGATATCGAAAATTGGTTATTAACGGTTTGGCAAGTTTTATTATGGCGATTAACCGGACAATCGAAATTTGTCATTCCTTATGCCACAGATGGGCGATTTGATGAGGAATTGATAGAAACTTTCGGCAATTTGCGGAAATGGGTTCCCCTAGAGAGTTCCTTAACGTCTCGTCTGGAATTTCAGGAAGTTGTCAAACAAACGCAAAACCGTCAGCAAGAGGCATTGGAATGGCAACTGGAATGGAATGGCGATCGCGAGTTCGAAATGGGATTTGCCTATAATCAGTGGTCGTCTCTTCCTGATGCCGATGGGATTTCCTGGTTTGTGGAACAGGTGCGAGTCGAAGATCATCTTGCCCCCTTGCAATTAATTATTCATCGCACCAACAGCCATTTATATTGCCACTTTCGATATGATCAACAACAATTTAATGCTGACGATATCGAACGAGTTGCCGAAGAATATCTCACCCTATTAACCCATAGTCTGCAACAACCACGGGCAGCCATTTCCCAGTTGCCGATTGTGGGAGACAGTGAACGTCAGCAACTCCTGGTTAACTGGAATCAGACGCAACGGGATTTTGGTACCCAAGATTGTCTTCACCAACGGATCGCGCAACAGGCGGAAATGACCCCTGATGCCATTGCGCTTCGGTTTGGCGGCGAATGTTTAACCTATCAGCAACTGAATGAACAAGCCAATCAAGTTGCCCACTATCTGCAACAGCAAGGGGTGACAACAGAAACCTTAGTGGGCATTTCCCTGGAACGGTCGTTAGAAGCGATGATTAGCTTTCTTGGGATTCTCAAGGCAGGGGCGGCCTATGTGCCCCTAGATCCCGGGATGCCAAAATCACGGCTTTCTTTAATGCTAGAGGATGCCCCAGTGGCGCTGGTGTTAACGCAATCCCAATGGCAAGAGAAATTGCCGGCAGAGGCAACTCAGTTGTGCTTAGATACCCACTGGTCAACCATTGCCGAATATCCTACCCACAACCCAACCACTCAGGTTCAACCGTATCATCTGGCTTACGTCATCTTCACCTCCGGTTCCACAGGAAAACCCAAGGGAGTGGCCGTGGAACATCGCGCCATTATGAACTATGTGGATGGCATCCGGGAACGGTTGCAACTCCCCCAAGGGGCAAGTTATGCCACTGTTTCCACACTGGCGGCGGATTTAGGAAATACTGCCGTGTTTGGCGCCCTTTGTACTGGGGGAACCTTACACATCTTGTCTCAAGAACAAGTTAGCGATCCTGTCGCCTTTACGGCTTATTGCCAGGCTTATCCCATTGATTGTTTGAAAATTGTTCCTTCTCATTTAGCAGTTCTGTTAGCGACAGGGAATGCAGCAGATGTTCTCCCGAAACAGCAGCTAATTCTGGGAGGAGAAACCGCAACTTGGGATTTGGTACGGCAAGTGCAAGACATTGCCCCGAATTGCCAAATTTTCAACCATTATGGTCCCACAGAAACTACCATTGGGGTTTTAACCTATCCGGTAACAACTGATGCTCCTAATTCTAAAACGGTTCCCTTAG
The DNA here is from genome assembly GCA_042218725.1 of Halothece sp. GTDB lineage: Bacteria > Cyanobacteriota > Cyanobacteriia > Cyanobacteriales > Rubidibacteraceae > Halothece. Next base: position 19,639 of record JBDGQV010000212.1, read on the forward strand.
GCCGCCCATTACCCAATACGGAAACTTATATTTTGGATGATAACTTGAACCCCGTTCCCATTGGTGTTCCCGGTGAACTGTATATCGGCGGTGCCGGATTAGCCAGAGCGTACTGCAATCAACCGGAATTAACGGCCCAACGGTTTATCCCGCATCCCTTCCAGAACAATGCCCGTCTCTACAAAACCGGAGACAGGGTTTGCTATCACCCCGATGGCACCTTGGAATTTTTAGGCCGGGTGGATCAACAGATTAAAATTCGCGGCTTTCGCATTGAGTTGGGAGAAATTGAAGCCCGACTAATGGAACATCCCCAAATTGAAGAAGCGGTTGTCGCCACTCGCACTGATGAATATAACACCCAGCATCTCGATGCCTATTTTTCCCCTAGCGGTGTGACTGGGGAAGACATTCGGAACCTGTTGCGCGATCGCGTGCCCGATTATATGATTCCCGACACCTTTACCGCCCTATCTGCCCTGCCGCGTACCGCTAGCGGCAAAGTGGATCGCCAGTCGCTGCCGGAACCTGACTTAGAAAGCGACACTCAGGAATATATTGCCCCTCGCAATTCCATAGAAAGCGCGATCGCGCAGGTGTTTGCTGATTTATTGCATTTAGAACAAGTCAGTGTCACGGCTAACTTCTTTGATTTGGGCGGCCATTCCCTACTCGCCACGCAAGTCATCTCTCGCTTGCGCAGTACCTTTGCCGTGGAAATTCCCCTGCACTATCTCTTTGAAGCCCCCACCATTGCCGACTTAGCCGAACAAATTACCCAAGAACTCGCCCAACAAAGCGATGTGGAACAACTGTTGTCAGAACTGGAACAGGAGACAAAATCATGACGCGATCGGATCTTGCCCAACGCATTGCTTCCCTTCCCCCAGAGAAACAAAAACAGCTGCTGCAACGCCTGCAACAGGAAAAACAGCAGACTGACACCATCCCCCAACAACCGCGCGGCGACAGCAATGCCTTTCCCCTATCTTTTCCCCAACAACGATTGTGGTTTCTTCATCAACTGGAAGAGAACAATCCCTTTTACAATGTTCCCGGCGCAGTGCAAATTGACGGGGCGTTAGATGTCACCCTCCTCAAACAGTGTTTTGAACAGATTGTTTCTCGCCATGAAATTCTCCGTACCCATTTTGAACTGCAAGGCGAGGAACCCCGACAGGTGATTAATCCGCCGCCGGAATTGACGATTCCCATCACCGATTTACAATCCCTACCCGAGGCAAAACGCCAGCCGGAAGTGGAGAGACTGATTCAACAAGAAGCCAGCAAACCGTTTGATCTCTCCCAAGCCCCCTTAATGCGGGTGAGTTTGCTGCGGTTGCACCCACAACAACATATTCTGCTGTTTATCCTGCATCATATTGTCTCTGATGCTTGGTCGCGGGGGGTGATGCTACAGGAACTGACTGCCCTGTATAATCGCTTGCGCCGCAATGAGGCAACTGAGTTGCCGGAATTGCCGATTCAGTACGCTGATTTTGCGGTTTGGCAACGCCAACAACAAGCTAAGTATGAACAACAGCTAACCTATTGGCAACAACAACTGTCTCCCCTTCCCCCACCGTTGGAATTGCCCACGGATTATCGGCGCCCAGAGGTGCAAACCTTTCGCGGCGGGCAAGTGAAGCTAACCTTGCCGGATACCTTAACCCAGCAACTGCAAACCCTCAGCCAACAGGAAAATGCCACGCTGTTTATGACACTTTTGGCAGCATGGCAAACGTTACTCTCCCGTTACACGGAACAAACCGATATTGCTGTGGGTTCCCCCATTGCCAATCGCAATCGCCCTGAAATTGAAAATTTAATCGGCTTTATTACCAATACCTTAGTGTTGCGAACGGATTTATCTGAGGATCCCAGTTTCCGCGAGGTGTTGCAACGGGTGCGGGAAACGGCATTAGGGGCTTATTCCCATCAAGATATTCCCTTTGAACAATTGGTAGAAGCCCTGCAACCGGAACGCGATCTCAGCCGCCCTCCCCTATTTCAAGTCCTGTTTGCCTTTCACGACTTACCGGTGTTGCCAGACTTGCCCGATTTAGACTTAACCCTATTGGATGCCGACAGCGGCACTGCCAAATTTGATTTAAGCCTGCTGATGCGGTTCGATGCGGAAGAAGGGTTAGTGGGATTTTTGGAATACAACCAAGATCTCTTTGCCAAGAAAACAATCGTGCGAATGGCGGATCAGTTTCAGATTCTACTCCAGCAGTTAGTGACTGATCCCGAACAGCCCATTACCCAAGTTTCGTTTCTTACCCCTACCGAAAGGCAACAGTTCGCCCATTGGAATCAGACAAGGGTTGATTATCCTGAAAACTGTGTACATCAGTGTTTCACCGAACAAGTGGCCAACACCCCTGACGCGATCGCGCTCATTTCGGGGGAACGCCGTTTCACTTACCAAGCCCTGAATCAAGCCGCCAATCAACTGGCCCATTATTTACAACATCAAGGCATTCAACCCCATGATGCGGTTGGCATTAGTTTAGCGCGGAATCAATGGCTGCCCATTGCGGTGTTAGGGGTATTGAAAGCAGGTGCCGCGTATGTGCCGCTAGATCCCAGTTATCCGCAACAACGTCTGTCGTTTATGGTGGAAGATTCCCAGGCGAAAATCGTCTTAACCCAATCTGAGGAACAATTGCCAACCCAAGCACCAACGTTAGAACTGGATGCCGCATGGGATGATATCGGCCAACAATCCCAGGCCAATCCGGAAACAACCATTACACCAGATGCCCTTGCTTATATTATCTACACCTCTGGTTCAACAGGGAAACCGAAAGGCGTTGCCATGCCCCATCGTGCCCTGAATAATCTCATTTACTGGCAACGGGATCAATCCCCGCTTGGGCTGAAAACCCTACAATTTGCCTCGCTCAGCTTTGATGTTTCCTTTCAAGAGTGCTTTGCCACTTGGCATGGCGGGGGAACCTTAGTGATGGTGTCAGAAAGCGAGAGGCGCGATCCCGATAAGTTATTAAATACTATCAACGAACAGCAAATTGAACGGTTATTTCTCCCCTTTGTTGCCCTTTCTCAATTAGCCGAATCCGCAGCGCGCCAAGGCTTGTTTCCCGCTTCCCTGAAAGAAGTCATTACTGCGGGGGAACAGTTACAGACTACCCCTGCTATCCAATCTTTCTTTGAAAGCCTTCCCCACTGCCAGTTGGTGAATCAATACGGTCCCTCGGAAACCCATGTGGTGACAGCTTATCCCCTTTCGGGAAGTCCAGACAACTGGCCGCCGTTGCCTCCCATCGGCAGTCCCATTGCCAATGTCCAAGTGTATCTCCTGGATAACCATCACAATCGCGTTCCAGTTGGCGTTCCCGGAGAAATTTGTATTGGCGGGATTGCGCCAGCCCACGGCTATCTCAATCGTCCTGAGTTAACCGCAGAACGCTTTATTGCCAACCCTTTTGATGATTCCTCTCGCCTTTATAAAACGGGGGATTTAGCCCGCTATCTTCCCGATGGCAACTTGCAATACCTAGGGCGCAAGGATAGTCAAGTGAAAGTGCGCGGCTTCCGCGTGGAACTGGGAGAAATGGAGGCGATTTTAGCTCAACACAGCGCGATCGCGCAAACAGCAGTAACCGTCAAAACGGATAAGTTGATTGCTTATCTTGTGGCGAATACAGAAGTTACTCGTGAGGAATTGCGGCAATATCTCAGTCAACAACTTCCCAACTACAGCATTCCGTCACAATTTGTCTTTCTCGATTCTCTGCCCTTAACCCCTAGTGGCAAAATAGATCGTCAGTCGTTGCCGGAACCGCAACTGGAACGCCCGGAATTAACCACTGCCTATACCCCGCCTTCCTCCAACTTAGAACAGCAAATTGCAGAAATCTGGCAAGACCTCTTGCAAGTGGATCAAGTCGGAATTCACGACAACTTCTTTGATTTGGGCGGGCATTCCTTGCTCATTGTACAGCTGCGAAGTCGCTTAGAAGGGTTTCTTAACCGTGAGATCCCCCTAGTTACGCTCTTTCAATATCCCACAATTGAAGCCTTGGCGACGTATCTCAATCAACAATCCCCCAAACAGTCTCACTTGCAAAAAACCGCAAATCGAGCGCAAAAACGTGCCCAATTCATGGCACAACAGCGCCAGCGTCGTCGAGGAAATTAAAGATCAAACCAACAATCAAAAAATGACAAACGATATTGCAATTATTGGCATGACCGGACGTTTCCCAGATGCC
>JBDGQV010000213.1:0-16332 GCA_042218725.1 Halothece sp.
ATAAAAATAAAATCCCCCGTAATGGGGGACTTGCAAAGTTGCCTTTAGCGATAATCTTGGCTTTGAATATCTCTTAATCGTGCTTCTGGGCGTTTAAACCGATCCATTTGCGACTCAAAGAACTCGCGGTTGGCTTTTAGATGTTTGGGGTTGGGATCATCTAACGGATAAAGCAACGCCTGACGCAAGGCTTGAATCACTGCCGAAGTAACACAATACATGGATCGTTGGAAGCTAATGCCTAACTGAATCAGCATATCTTCCTCGCCGCGGCAATGTTGCCGGTAATAGTCTTGCAAATACGGCGGTAGGAAGTGCAACATATCTTGCATTAACAAGGTAGGCGGAATGCCGGCGGTTCCCACAGGAAACACATCGGCATAGAGAATCCCATAATGGAAATCTTTTTGCTGTTCGGGAACTTCATGGGCTTGGGCATTGTAAGATTTGGTGCCTCGGAAGGGGGAAGTGCGATAGAAAATCGCTTCTACATAGGGCAATGCCGCTTCGTATAGCCAAGTAAAGCCTTTACTTTTGGGAATGATTTCGTAGGTTTCCCCGTTGATGTAAGCGTGATGATAAATTGGGCGGCCGGCAACGGCAAAAATCCCGTTAACCAGAAAGTTCATCGCGTCGGGAACACTGGCGATATTGCCCTCTTGATAGCGATCGTACATTTCAAAAAAGACTGGTGCCATAACTTCCCAGAACAGTCCTAAGTTGGAATAATAAGATAATCGCCGGACTTGTTCGATAAACATTTCTGGGAAGAGTTTGTATAGCCCTAGCATCGCCGGGTTATTCTTAAAGTAAGCCCTGATCGCGCGATCGGCATTTTGGCGATATTCTTCGCTATCGAGATAAGCATCAAACTTGCCTAATCCCATATCGCGACCATGCCAAAACATGGATTTCATACATTCTTCCGCAAATTCCATATTCACGCGATCGTGCCATAAGTGATGGAACAGGCGCGGAATATTTTTGGTTTCTCCCTTTTGAATAAATTCCAGAAGTTCGGGATGGGCGCTTCCTCGCCCGCGCCAAATTCTTAAGTCAGCATTGTCTCCGGCATAATGATTTTCTAAATCCAGATACTCTTGGGGAAGGAAGTATTTAAAGGCTGGAATAGGATTGAGGAATACCCGTTCGGCAATGTAGAGTAAGTCTCGCCAGTAGAAATCCATGGGAACCGCATAGGCTTTATAAATTCCCATGATTTGCATGAGGTTTTCTTGGGTATCAGGAAGCATTGCGCCTCCTGCTTCCAGGCGATGAACAATATCGGCAAACTCGTGTTGAGAGGGGGGCAGTTTGGTTTGAGTGGCGGTTTGATTGGCCATGGTTACTCCTTATATCAAATGGATCAATGTTCGCTACAGATTGCTGGGGAAAGGGGGAGACAAGGTGAGAAGGCGACAAGGCGGCAATCCGGGTAGCAATTTTCCCTGTTATGAGTTCTGGGAAGGAGAAGGAATGCCTGCTGTTTGATCAACTTGTTCGGTAGAAACGGTGGAAATCAGATTATTGGTTGTGGGTTCAATCCAATTGACTAACCAGTTTGGCTGAATGCCAAAGGCAAAGATAATGGCGGTTAAAACCAGGGCAGGAAGGCGTTCTGACCATCTAACTTTGGGATAATATGCAAGAGAATTATCCAGTTTGCCAAAACAAGTGCGGTTCAAGAGAATGACGAAATAAACGGCGGTCAATCCGGAAGCAATGATGCACAAAATGGTTGCAATAGGAAACTGAGAGAAACTGCCTTGGAAAACAATATATTCTGCGACAAATCCCACTAATCCGGGAATGCCGGCGCTAGCCATCCCCGCGGCAATCAGCAACCCGCTAGTAAGGGGCAATCCGCGAATGGGATTCATTAACCCATTAAGAATATCGCGATCGCGCGTTCCCACTTTTTCTTCCACCGTACCGATTAATTGGAATAACAGGGCAAGAATCAACCCATGACTGACCATTTGGGCAACTGCCCCTAACAAACTCAAGGAATTTTCTGCGGCGGCTGCTACTAAAATATAGCCCATGTGACCAATAGAACTATAAGCCACCATCCGTTTAATATCCAGTTGCGCGATCGCGGTTAGTGCCCCATACACCACACTAATCACACCAATGGTTGCCAATCCCGGTGCGGTTAAATTCCAAGTTTCGGGGAACAGTTGCAATCCGAAACGAATAATGCCGTAAGTGCCTAATTTGGCGAGAATGCCGCCTAATAAAATCGCTACCGGGGGCGAAGCTTCTACATAAGCATCGGGTTGCCAGGTATGTAAGGGAACCAGCGGCGTTTTCATGGCAAACCCAACTAACAGCAAGGTTAGTAAAATCAGTTGCGTTTGAACTGATAAACCAGCAGTGGTGATAGTTTCATATTCAAAGTTGCCGGTTTCATTGAGGAATGCCATGCCTAAGAAGGCAGCAATGATCAGCAATCCCGAGACTGCGGTATAAAGCAGAAATTTGGTGGCGGCATAACCTCGTTTTTCGCCGCCCCAGATACTAATGAGAAGATAAAAGGGAATTAATTCGACTTCGTAAAATAGGAAGAATAAAAGTAAATTTTGCGCCATTAACGCCCCAGCGACACCAAAATTCACCAGGAAAATGAGGCTGTAATAGAGACGCGGCCGTTCAATATTGCCTTTGGTACTAATCAGCGCGATCGCGGTTAGAAAACTGTTAAGGGATACTAACGGCAGGGAGATGCCATCGACACTGAGATGATAATTTAGACCTATCGTCTCTAACCAAGGCAGAAATTCCTCAAACTGAAAACTGGCAGTGTTGAGATCAAACTGGGAAAACAAATAGAGCGTCCAAATAAAGGGTGCAATGGCAACGGCAATGGCCACTTGGCGCAACCGATAGGAATCTCCTTTTTCCGGAAATAAGGCAACAATTAAAACACTAACAATGGGGAGAATGAGTAAGATACTAAGCATTTTTGTCTCCTGAATTCTCTTTATTTCCAGTGACTCGGAGGATGAACCAAGCGTATTGATTCATCTTCCGTTAACTAGAAATTACTGTCTCATTTCCATAATTTGGCGATTATTAACTTCTTGAATGGGACGATTATTCGCCGGATATAAGGAACTAAAGGCATCAATTTGTTGCTTGCTAGCCTCAATGGGCTGGTCAAACATTATCCAGGTAACGCCTTGGGTACAGGGAGGGGTGGTAAAGGAACCAGTATATTTATAGTAATCCTTTTCCTGAGGCAGGAAATTAGCAGCGCTAACCTGCCTATTCAGTTTTTTCGTGTTCCCCCTATCCGGAATATTGGACCAAACTTTTGCCATTTCAGAATTGGTTTTTCCAGGTTCAATCATTACCCCAACCACTGCATAGTCTCCATCATTACTTTGATGAACTAAATGCATTTCCATGGCAAATAATTCATCATTAATGCGATGTTCACTTGGGGTATGAAAATGAAATTGCTTAAGTTTATAAGTTTTCCCATCAATCGTTACTGAACTTCCAGAATCATAATTGACTTTAACTGTCGCACCATTATTAATGATTTCTAAATTGGAGGGATCATAGTTGAATTGAATATTGCCTCTGCCTCCTTGAGACGTCTCGAATGCGCGAATATTGATCGGAGATTGTTTATTGCCGGTTTCACAGGTGCGATATTTGGAACTTAATTCACCCCATTCGGTGGGATTGGTATAACCGCCATAACTCCATTCCTGGGCACGGGCGATATTTCCAGACGCCATGAAAACAGGGGTTGCTAATCCGACAACGGACGCTAAAACGGTTTTCATTACTTGATTTGTATTTAACATTTTTATTCCTCCTTCATTCCATTAATTAACAACAATTAAAGTATTAAGGGAAAACAAACAATGGCCCCAAATAAGGCAACAGCACCAACAATAGAAAGCATATAAAATTGAGCAGCGCCGGAATTGTTATAGCGCAATCCTTGACCGCTCAACATCGTCATTAAACCAATTAAATTAACGAAACCATCGACAATATATTGGTCGAACCAAGCAATTAGTTTCGACACAATATTGACAATAAAAACAATGGTGGCTTGGTAGGCTTTAACCGTATAACAATCGTAAGCAAAGAAATTTTTGATGCTTTGCGGGACAAATGCCAATTGAGGTCGCGTATTCCCGTAAACGATTACCGAAGCAATGATGCCGAGTAAACTAGACCCAATCAGGGCAAAAGCAGGCGTGGAATTAACCCTTTCCCACTGCGGAAGCAGGTTCCAATACACCATAAATAAGGGCAAATGGAGAACAAAGCCTGCCCCAATGGTGGTGGGGACAACCATTAGCCATAACTCTTCCGGAGAACGTACTGTCATGGGTTTAGTTTCTCCGGCAAACACTAAACAGAATAAGCGCAATAAGCTAAAGGCCGTTAACCCATTAACCGTTAACACGACGCCGGCTAACCAAGGTTGCGTGGTCCACAAGTGATCCGTCAGGGAAAATAAGGTCCAAAAACTGCCTAACGGCGGCATGGCAATTAATCCTGCGAGGCCGACGAGGTAAGATAAACCGGTAATGGGACGACGGGACCACAGACCGCCGAGTAAAGTGACATCTTGAGTAATATTGCTGAGAACAACATTTCCCACGGCCATCACTAACAACGCCATCGCCAGGGAATAGGTTAGGAGTAGCACTAACGCCGTTTGGGTTTCGCCCACTCCCACAGCAATAAACACTAAACCGAGATAGGCACTGACTGCATAAGACAAGATGCGTTTAATATCAGTTTGGGCGATGGCAATTAAACTGCCGCCAATAGCGGTAATGGCGCCAATGGCAATGGTTGCGGTTAACCCGATAGGCGAAATGGCAATGATGGGCTGAACTAGAATTAATACCCAAGCCCCAGTTCCGACAACAACGGCATTCCGCAAAATTGTCGCTGGCACGGGTCCTTCCATCGCTTCATCCAGCCAGAGATGCAAGGGAAATTGAGCGCATTTCCCTACCGGACCTGCGACTAAGGCTAAACTCAGCAGTGTTGCGACAGTCGGATCTAATTCCGCAGTTTGTGCCCATGCTGTGAGTTCTTGATAGTTCCAGGTTCCGGTTAAGGGATACAGGGCAACCACGCCCATCAACAGGAACAAGTCTCCTACCCGCTTGGTGAGAAAGGCATCTCGCGCCCCGGTCACCACCAGAGACTGGTTAAACCAGTAACCAATGATGAGATAGGTGCCCAGGGTTAGAATTTCTAGCATGACATAGCTAAAGAAGAGAGAATTGCAGAGGATGAGGGTGCAAATCCCGGCTTCAAACAGGGCAAGCAGAGAATAAAATCGTGCCCATCCCCAGTCCATTTCCAGGTAGCCTACGGCATAAATTTGGGCGAGAAGGTTTAAGCCGGTAACTACCATTAATGCCACAATTTTGGTTAGAGATACCGACCATTCAAAGTCGATGTGCAGGCTAGCAGCATCTAGCCAACTTACGCTAAAGTATTGAGGCGACTGATTTTGAATGGCAGAAAACGCAAAAATGCTGTGTAATAACGCCAAAAATGTCATTAAGGCGTTGAGATAACCGGCTGGTCGGGGTCCAGTACGACGAGAGATTCCCGGAGACCAGAAAATGCTTAATCCCATCCCCAACAGGGGATAACAAGGAATTAGCCAACTTGTGTTCAGAACATTGGTCATGGCAAGTAAACTGCTATTTTAACCGACTCAAAGATTATCCTAGGCGAAATAAAATATAATGTAAAATTGATGTTTAGAATACAAAGAATAGCAATAAGTCTATAATGAAAAACGCAACTCTCCACCAACTGCGCGTCTTTGTTGTGGCAGCCAAGCACTTGAGTTTTACGAAAGCCGCCGAAGAGTTATTCTTAACTCAGCCCACTGTGTCCATGCAGATGAAGCAACTGACCAAAGCAGTGGGACTTCCGCTATTTGAACAAATTGGAAAACGGTTGTATTTAACGCAAGCGGGAGAAATTTTATATGAGAGTTGTCAACGCATTTTCAGCGAATTAGGGGAATTTGAAAGCGCGATCGCGAACATGAAAGGCTTAAAGCAAGGCCAACTCAAGTTAAGTGCGGTCTCGACGACAAAATACTTTTTACCGCGCATTATTGGGCCTTTCTGTCAAAAATATCCCGGCGTGGAACTGTCGTTGCGATTTACCAACCACGAACGGATTCTCCAGTATCTGAATGAAAATCAAGACGATTTTTATATTCTCAGTCAACTGCCCTCAACGATGGATGTTTGTGCCCATCGCATCCTATCGAATCCCCTAGTCGCGATCGCGCCCGCCGAACATCCTCTCGCTAAAGAAATCAATATTTCCTTTGAACGGTTTGCCCAAGAACCCTTGATTATGAGAGAACCGGGATCAGGCACTCGTCAAGCCTTAGAAGAATTATTCCACAAACATCAAACTGAACCGAAAGTCAGACTGGAACTGGGCAGCAATGAAGCGATTAAGCAGGCCATTTTAGGGGGATTAGGGGTCTCGGTTTTATCCCAACATACCTTAACCCTAGAAAAAGATACCGGCTTATTTGCCCAATTGGATGTGCAAGATTTACCGATTCAACGCAATTGGTACGCCATTTATCCGGCAGGAAAACAACCCTCAGTTGTTGCCCGTACCTTCTTAGAATATTTAGAAGCCGATCATCAGTTGACAATTAACAATTCCTAATTAACAACCAACAATGACAAAAGAGACAAGAGATATAAAAACCGCCTTAGCAGAAAGTCTCGAACCCACCAATTGGGAATGGTTGAAACCTCATGCCCAACGAGATGCCCTGATTATTGTTTCTCCCAGTTTAGACATTATCGAAGTGGGCGTCGCGATCGCGAATGATCAAACCGAATCCGTGCAACAATGGATTCAAAACGAACAACTGCAAAAGCCCTCGGCCAACCAATTATCTCTCTGGAATGGCCAACCGACAAAAGCGTTTAATACTCTGATTGTTCAGCCTTATGTTCTGGTACAAGAACTTCCGGTAAATGCCACTGATCAAGCGCCTGATGCGAATGATGCAGATTAGCCCCCGTATAACCCGTTGCTAACCAGACCATGGCACGTGCCCCATCTCGTACCGTTTTCTGCCAAGATTCCGGGGGCAAGTCTGTGGGAACCGCCACCGGTTTGAGAACAATGCCATGGCTGCCAAAGACAATTTCCCCGACAATGCGGGCGCGTGTCATGTGATTTTCAGAGGTAACCAAATAGACACTGTCAATTTTTTTGGCTTTCAAATCATCAACTAAGGTTGTGAAATTGGTTACCGTATCTTGGGCCGTATAATCTAAATGAACGCGATCGCGCGCAATGCCTTGATTTTGAAAGATTTTTTCCGCATACCAACGGGGACTTCCCGAAGATACCCAGATGGGCAACTCGGGGTGGTGCTTTGCCAATTTCGCGGCATATCGTTCTCGTTCTTGGGCCCCACCTAACACCAATATGGCTTCTGGGGACACCAACCAACTTTTTAACTGCTTATACCCACCCCACAATCCAATGGCAAGAACTAGGAAAAATCCCAACCAAAGTTTTTTTCGATTTTTGATCACAATTCCTCATCACCACATCCACAGTAGGTTTTATTGTTACAGGACTATGAGAAAAAATGCAATGAACTTGATCAATGCCTAACGGTTCATGTCTCCTCATTGATTCCCCAGGATCTGATGGATCACTTCCCCCGATAACGCCTCAATATTGTCTAAAACCATCATTGCCCCGGCATCCTTCAATTGTTGCGAATACTGTTGAGCCCGTTGCGCCGAGGAAGTGGCGACATGAGGAGGGAGAATGCCGACAGCTAACCAAGTGCGTTCCGGTTGAGCCATTTTTGCTTTCGCGATCGTTTGCATATCAGCGACCGTATCTCCCGCATAAAACACCGGTACTGTTTCATTGGGATACAATTTTTCGACTGTGGCGAATAATCCGGTTGGATCAGGTTTTCCGGGTGCATCTTCCATAGCCGTTAAAACAGGAGACAATACCCCTAACCGCTTTTGTAAAACATATTCTGCTGAATCGCGTGTGGCACCGCTAAAAAATCCCCATCCAATCTGATGAGCGCTTAGGGTTTCTAAATACGCTTTGCTCATTAAAAGGGGTTCATGAGCAATATAGCCATTCCACTGTTCCGGATCGCTGCCGCGATAACGAGACTGAAAAAAGGCAACTAATTCGGAATAGTTAATTTCTAAGTTTTTCCGAGAGCAACCTTGCGATTCAAAATAACGATACACTAATTCCCGGCTCGCTTCCCAATCATTATTCCAAATGCCCTCTCCTTTGAGATCGTCAATGGCTTCCGGCGTTGGGCGATAAGCCCCGTTTGTAAGCTGTTCAACCGTATCAGCGAGGGCGCGTCGATAAGAACCGGCAACGTCGCGCACCACACCATCAATATCAAAAATGACAATTGCTTGCGGTGATGACATGAGAAATATCCGTTAAAATGAAAGACTGTACAATCAGAAATAAGAATTGAAATAAATGGAAATGGAATCTGTTGAAGTCGCTTCCGAATCGCGTTTTATCTTAAAAGTTCTCTGGTTAGATGAAAATGTGGCTGTTGCTGTTGATCATGTGGTTGGTAGAGGAACCAGCCCTTTAACAGCTTATTTCTTTTGGCCGCGCAATGATGCTTGGGAACAGCTTAAAGCAGAACTGGAATCGAAAAGTTGGATTACAGAAGAAGAAAAAATTGAATTGCTAAATAAAGCCACAGAAGTCATTAATTACTGGCAAGAAAACATTAAACACACGCCCATGTCGGATGCTCAACAACATTTTCCCGACGTCGTTTTTGCCGGCAGCAATTAATCCAGGACCAGTTACCAGTAATCAAGCAAGAATCGTTTCACTGGTTACTGGTCACTGATCGCTAATTTAAGCCGGTGCTTCTCCAGTCGCTGCTTGTAAGCGCGATCGCGCTTTTTTCAAACTTTGGGTCGCCTGAATAATCTCTTGGCGGTTGTTTTCCCCTTGCGCCTTTTCTAAGCGAGCTTGGGCCTCTTCATAACTTTGGCGAGCTTGTTCCGAGTCAATGTCGTCACCGCGCTCAGCACTATTGACTAAAATGGTAACTTCATTTTCTTCCACTTCGGCAAAACCGCCTGCTATGGCAATACTAAGCCAATCTTTTTGGGGGCGCAACCGCATGACGCCAACATCCAAAGCACTCAGCAAGGGAGCATGACCGCTGAGAATGCCTAATTGTCCGGTGGTACTCGGTAAAACCACTTCTTCCGCCGTTGAATCCCAGACCGTATTGTCTGGCGTAATAACACGTACCGTTAAACTCATATTTCTAAATCACTCATTAACCAGTTCACTTAGGAGGGGGAATGGGGAGAAGCTCCCCGAATTTCCCACTTTGGCTATCTCTGGGGAAATCCCCAACTACTGTTGTTCTTGTTTCAGTTTTTCTGCTTTTTCAATGGCTTGGTCGATGTTGCCAACCAAGTAGAATGCTTGCTCTGGGAGGTCGTCCAATTCTCCCGAGAGAATGCGTTGGAAGCCTTTAATCGTTTCATCGAGGGTGACATACTGTCCCGGCATTCCTGTGAATACCTCTGCCACGAAGAAGGGCTGAGACAAGAAGCGTTCAATTTTCCGAGCGCGATCGACGGTTAAGCGATCCTCCTCGGAGAGTTCATCTAAGCCGAGAATGGCAATAATGTCTTGCAACTCTTTATACCGTTGCAGCGTGGCTTGCACTTCCCGAGCGGTATTATAGTGTTCTTCGCCAACAATATCGGGTTGGAGCATGGTGGAACTGGAATCGAGAGGATCCACCGCCGGATAAATCCCTTTCGAAGCTAAACCGCGAGACAGTACCGTTGTTGCGTCTAAGTGAGCAAAGGTGGTCGCTGGTGCGGGGTCTGTCAAGTCGTCCGCAGGAACATATACCGCCTGAATGGAAGTAATGGAGCCTTCTTTGGTGGAGGTAATGCGCTCTTGCAAGTCACCCATATCGGTTCCCAGGGTAGGCTGATAGCCAACCGCAGAAGGCATCCGCCCTAATAGCGCCGAAACTTCCATGCCGGCTTGAACAAAGCGGAAGATGTTATCCACAAATAGCAGCACGTCTTGCTTACCGACATCTCGGAAGTATTCCGCCATGGTTAATGCGGTTAGGCCGACACGCATTCTGGCACCTGGGGGCTCATTCATTTGACCGTAAACCAATGCCACTTTGGATTGGGTGAGATCGTCACCATTGATGACATTGGAATCAAGCATTTCATTATAGAGGTCGTTGCCTTCACGGGTGCGTTCGCCAACCCCGCCAAAGACGGAAACACCGCCATGGGCTTTAGCGATGTTGTTAATCAACTCCATGATGATGACGGTTTTGCCAACACCGGCACCGCCAAAGAGACCTGTTTTTCCGCCCCGTCGATAGGGCGCAATCAGGTCAATTACTTTAATGCCCGTTTCAAAAATGGAAGGTTTGGTTTCTAAATCAGTGAGATTGGGAATCGGACGATGAATCGGTGCTGTTTCGTCCGAATTCACTTCCCCTTGTTGGTCAACGGGTTCGCCGAGAACGTTAAAAATGCGGCCGAGGGTAGCTTTTCCAACGGGAACGCTAATGGGAGCCCCCGTGTCTACCACATCCATGCCGCGAACTAAACCGTCTGTGCCGCTCATGGCAACGGAACGCACGACGCGATCGCCGAGGAGTTGTTGGACTTCACAAGTAACGGCGACTTCATTTCCTGCTTCACTTTTGCCTTCGATGCGTAAGGCATTATAAATTTCAGGCAAATCGCCGGTGGGAAATTCAACGTCAACCACCGGACCGATGACTTGCACGATCCGACCGACGTTTGTTTTTGTTGTAGTGCTGACCATGCTTACGCTTAAGTTGGTTATAAATTGACTATCTTGATCGTAGTTGATGAAACTTTGGGATGTTCAACGCAGACTCGCTATTTATTCCCATTTTATGCAGTTTGACGGATCTTCACAGGCAACCCTCCCAACAAAAGAGGCATCCTCTGTGAGTCGTTGCCTTGCTGCAAAACAGGCATTTAGCAATGCCGACAATGGGAACTGGAATTGCATTCCAGGGGAATCTGGCCGTTGATCCCAAAATCCTCTAGCAGATTTTATCACGCTGATGAGCAATTAAGCGAAATTCAAGGTAATACCAACGTTGATCGCGATCCGTTTACAATATAAAGACGTCGATTATTGAATTTTGCATCATTATCCCTTTTGGAAACCACTGACAACTTAAAAAATTATCTAGAAATTGCTACAGAAGCAGCGTTGAGTGCCGGGAGCCTTCTTCAGGACTATTGGGGAAACTTAAGTCATGTTGAAGAAAAAGGACGTTCCGGAGACCTCGTGACCAATGCCGATCGCGCTTCCGAAGCGGTAATTTTAGAGATCATCCAACGTCATTTTCCTGACCATAGCTTTTTAGCGGAAGAATCCGGCCAACAGGGAGAAGCTGAAGCTCACTATCTCTGGGCCATTGATCCCCTGGATGGGACAACCAATTATGCTCACCAATACCCCATTTATGCCGTTTCCATTGGCTTGCTGATTGCTGGAGTTCCCCAAGTCGGGGTCATTTATAATCCGGCTCGGGAAGAGTTGTTTCGAGCGGCAAAAGGACTGGGGGCGACTTATAATCGCCGTCCGATTCAGGTATCTTCAACTCAAGAGCTAGAGCACAGTTTATTGGTCACGGGATTTGCTTATGACCGTCGGGAAACAGAAGATAATAATTATGCCGAATTCTGTCATCTTACCAATCTCACTCAGGGGGTGCGCAGAAGCGGTTCTGCCGCCTTAGACTTAGCAGATGTTGCCGCTGGGCGTGTGGATGGGTATTGGGAACGAGGCATCTCTCCCTGGGATATTGTTGCGGGAATTGTCTTAGTAGAAGAAGCCGGGGGAAAGGTCAGTGCTTATGATGGCAGCCCGATTTCCTTAGAAGAAGGAAGAATTGTTGCCACCAATCAATTGCTGCATCAGCAGTTAACGCAAGCTCTAACCAAGACTCCTCGCTGAGAAACATGGCATCAAAACCAGTAGAAACATCTATTTTTTGGCAATTTTACTGATTAGAGCAGTGAATTATGAAACTGCTGGTACTGTTTGATTTTCAGGGGACAATTTCTTCACGAATTATTAATGTTGGTCGAGGCAATGGGTAAGTTAACAAGAGCTAAGGATGAAAACGATCCTGCCCCGATTGCAGAAAACATACATGACTTTTAAAGGCATAATAGGGATCAACTAACAGATTGTTGAGCAATTATTGCGTTTTCTTTGCCGGATCACAGGCTTCCTTAGTAAAATCCCCCATACTAGACACATCGTTTTTGATACTTTTTGAGGAAAGGAGTTCCCGATGCCCAAAATTCCGCAAATCAAATGTGGACTATTTCAGTTTGATATGACTGATTATCATGCCATTTTAGGAGTTCCCATTGGTGCTTCTCCTGAGCAAGTTCGCCGGCAGTATCTTCAAATTACGCGAATTCTTTTTCCTGATGTTCGCAAAATAGATAGTGAAGAAGAAAAACAAATTGCTGATCAATTACTCTCGAAATTGGTCAATCCCTCTTATGAAATTTTATTTAAAGATGAAGAGGCTCGCAGTGAACATTTAGTTGTTTTAGAACAAATTGGCGAACGTTTAAGGCAACAAGGAAAAGCCCCCCTAAAAAGCAAAACAGCGCAAGAATTAGCGAAAGCAGGAGAAAAGGGAGAAGCACTATATTATAAATATTTGAATAGTATTGCTAAAAAAGAATATCAAATTGTCAATAAAGCTCTTGAACGAATTGCTTTAATTAGCGAACTAAATTTGGTTTATTTGATGTTGAAACAGGGTCAAATTGAAGGGAGTAAAGCTCGTGCCACTCCTGCACCGGTTGCGGATCAAACCACTTCCCCGCAGGGTGAAGACAATAATCAATCACAACAACTCCAACAAGAAAAATCCCCGGCAGATCAAACAGCAAGTTACGTTCAACCTTATCTGCGTCGAGGTCAAAACTTTATTAATAAACAAGATTACTCCAAAGCCATTTTAGAGTTGCGAGAAGCCCTACAGCTTGAGCCAAACAATATTGATGCTCTTACGCTCTTAGGGTTAGCTTATGTTAGGCAAAAACAGTTAGGAATGGCAAAAGTTTATATTAATAAAGCGCTCAAACTTGATCCCAACAATAAAATGGCCCTCGAAGGGAAACAAGTGTTAGATAAACTTTCAGAAAAATCAAAAACCGGTGATAGCAGCGGTAAAAAATCTAAGGGGAAAGGGGGACTGTTTGGCGGGTTATTTGGTAAGAAAAAGTAATTTAGCAACAAATAGCCACTTATAATTCCTAAGCAAAAATCCGCGATAAATTTGGCAATCGTCAAGGATTCACTCTAGAACTAATCGCAAACCATCTCTCATCACTTCATCAAATTGTTAGCAATTATCATCAGTTACAGCGCCTCATTAATTGCTGACTGTTTGCAGATCGCGCTGCCGAGGAACAGCATATTCCATAAAATCATAAGCTAAACAAGTATCGGGAAAAATCGCTTGCGCCTCTTCTAGCAAATTCTTCAACTGCAACGGATTGCCAGGGGCATAACGGGGGCTAAAGTGAGTCATAATCAGTTGCTTAACTTGAGCAGCCAGTGCTACTTGCGCTGCCATGGTTGAGGTAGAATGCAACCGTTCAAAGGCCATTTCCGCATCCTGATGGGCAAAGGTGGCTTCGTGAATCAGCACATCAGCTTGATCGGCAAGTTCTACGGCATTTTCCGTAAAAATGGTGTCAGTACAATACACAACTTTGCGACCCGGTTCATCGGGTTCACAGAGGTCTTTTCCTGCCACGCGGCGGCCATTGGATAAGGTAATGGTTTCCCCTTGTTTTAATTTGCCATAAATGGGACCAGGGGGAATTCCTAGGGCTTTTGCCTTTTCGACATTAAACCGTCCGGGACGATCTTTTTCCTTGATGGCATACCCAAACGCGGGAATCCGATGTTTTAGGGAGGCACAAGTTACAGTAAATTGCTCGTTTTCAAAGACAATTCCCGGTTGTACCGGATGCACTTGGATCCGATTGGCGAAATTGGTATGAGAATAGCGAGTACAAGCATTGAGATAATCTTTTAATTCAGGGGGACCATAGATATCAACTTGTTCCTTACCCCCTGCTAAGCCCGTACTTGCCAGCAATCCCATTAAACCAAAAATATGGTCGCCGTGCATGTGGGTAATAAAAATACGGCGAATCTGAGAGGATTTAAGGTCGCTGCGCAATAACTGATGTTGCGTTCCCTCGCCACAGTCAAATAACCAAATTTCGGACTGTTGCGGCAGACGAAGGGCCACACTGGATACATTGCGCGATCGCGTTGGTACCCCCGAACTTGTTCCTAAGAAAGTAATTTCCACGCTTGACTCTCTTGAATTCTTGCTATCGATGATCTGCTGATAATCTGTACCATCAAGCAATGACGGGCCACCAGAAGATGGTTGCTCCTGATCGCGGCCTTACATGCCAATGCCTAATTTGCCAGCCAAACTGGGACTTAGGGGAATTAAAGTGGCTAACATCAAAAATAGCGCCAATAGTCCTAAGGCGGCTCTGGCATCATCAGGTTCGGTTAATTCATTGAGACTGGGACGTTCTAAACTGCGTTGCAGGAATAGAATCAAAATGCCCCAATAGAGCGGAATGGGATTACTGGGGTTGGTAATGGCAACAATCCCTAAAACCACTAGGGTGGCAACAGTCGCTCGCCGAGCGGTTTTCCGTCCGTAAATCGCTTGGACAATTCTGCCGCCATCTAATTGACCGGCAGGCATTAAATTGAGAGCAGTAATTACTAAACCTAACCAACCCATGACCGTTAAGGGATGAACATCTACAACAGTATCTTGCAACTGCGAACCGAGCACGACTTTGGCCAATGTCCCCACTAAAATTGATCCTTGAAAGAACTCCGTGGGCACTTGAAATAAACTGCCGGGTTGAGACAAGATGAGCCCGCTAACCAGCATCAGGAGAGAAACCAATCCTCCCACTGCGGGGCCGGCAAGCGCCAATTCAAATAAAATGGTGCGCGAGGGCAACAAGGATTCAATGCGGGTAATGCCGCCAAAGGAGCCAATTTGTAAACTGGGGATAAAAAAGGGTAAACTTAAACGAATCCCGTAGCGTTGGGCAATAACGCGATGGCCGACTTCATGGGCGCCTAAAATAATCGCCAATCCCACAGCAAAGGGGACGGCTTCTCGAAATCGCTCAAAATTGCTAAATAAGTCAAATCCCAGTAATAAACTAAAGGCTTCCAAACTGCTAATGACCGTGGCCACCATTAGCACAACCGCTAAAACGTTTTGACCGGTGGTACTGGGCTGTGGGTCATTGGTACTGGGTAAAACAATAACCACCGGTTTATTTTCTGGACTTTCCACTAAAAACAGACGATACTTTTCCCCAAACGCCGCTTCTAAGTCATGGGACAGTTGTTGATGAACTGTTTCGGGATCTCCCCGCAAATTCCCTTTAAAAATGGCACCATCTTGGTAGGGAATGGTTTCGGTATTAAAAAAGGTATCAATCCCAAACAGTCCTTGAATGGTTTTTAAGTCTTCTTCTGGAATGGGGTTTTTCCTCCCCGTGGGTGCCTCTGGGGCATCTTGATTGGAGGATTGCTCTTGTTGGGTTTCTTGAGCGGTTTGTTGTTCTTGCAGCCGCTCATTGGCTTGCTGACGCAACATGACATCTTGACCTGCTGCCCGAAGACGGTTGCCCAGGTAGATGTAAATGCCTGTAGAAACCAATAACAACAATAAGACTCCCACCAAATTGAGATAAATTCCTGCTGCAAATAGGGCAAAAAATAGCAACCAGGGAGCCATTAAGACTACTGATTGTAACCAAGAGAGGATCCCAATTTTTCCATAAGGTCGGGCACGGTTGAACCCCCAACCTAAGATCGCGATCGCGATCAGGACAATTGCACTGGTGGCGAGCGTTTCCGAGTTATCTAACATTGCTTGCTGTTGGAGAAAAGTCAGTCTGAGCACTGATTTGGCAATCAAATTTTACCAAACATCATGATCATTTGTTATTGGGTCGGTTGCTATAACTGGCAATGACTATCAAGGGTCGGGTTTGGGGCGACTCCCTGGACACTTGAAAGTAGTCGATTAACCAAACATCCCCTTGCTGTTGTTAGGCAGGGGGTCACAAAATAACGCCTCTTTGACACTCCGCCACCTAAAGGAGGCGGATTCTCGCTTCACCGGGAGAACCTAGG
>JBDGQV010000214.1:0-3898 GCA_042218725.1 Halothece sp.
TCGAAACTCTTAAGGCAGTATTAGGCAACAATTGATTGACCCATGACTTAATAGTAATCCCATATGTGGGAATAGGCTAATTAGAAGAAACGCCAGTATTAATTGATTGAGATCAGGAAAGAGTTGACTGCGCTACGCGATCGCAACCTCTGCGTTTCCAAATCGACCTTTCATTTCTCTAGCCTTGTTAGTAGGATCTCTCATTGAGTTACCGGTTTTAGGACTGATTTGGCAGGCGTTGTTGCGTTTAAAGCGGTCTATGTAGCGCGATGATTTGGAACCGCTAATTAAAATTTCACTAAAATCGCCGTCCCATACATCACGATAATTCCTAAGGTGAATCCAGCAAGATTCAGGGGAGAAAACTGAGAACGATTGAAGCTAGAAGTTGTTTGCCATAAATGGATTCCTAATTCCACCATGACTTGTAAAATCGCACCTGCCCCAATTCCTAAGCATAAGGCAGCCCAATGGGGGGAAAAGGCAAACGCGCCCAGCCAAATTCCTGGAATCGCTGGCAATCCCGCTAGCATCGCCAAGAATAAGAAGGTCAACCATCGCGTTTTGTGTTTCAGTAAAGGGGAAACAATGCCCAATCCTTCCGTTAAATTGTGGAGAGTGAAACCAACCACTAAAAACGTTCCCAAGGCTGATTCTCCAACAGCAAAGGCCGTACCAATGGCTAATCCTTCGCCAAAATTGTGTAAACCAATGCCCATGGCTAAATAGATAGATAAGGCTTTACCTTGTGGCGGTTTTCCTTGACGGCGGCTAATGGTAACTAGGGTCAAAAATGCGATCGCGCTTCCCAACCAAACCAAGGCTTGGCCTTGAAAAGCACTAACCGCTTGCTGTCCCAATTCTAATCCTTCTTGAAGCGTATCTACGAACAAAAACGCCAATAAGCCGACTGTTAGGGATAACACAAACCCTAAGCCCGATTTCCCCAATCGTGTAAGAAAGGAATAAGATAGCATTCCCAATCCCACTGGTACCAATCCCACATACAATCCCATCCAACTGTATGTCAGCAGCGTGGATAACGACCATTCCGGTGTTGCCAGGGCAACATCAATGGTGTGGTTGAACGTAAGGCCGGTATTGGTCAATAATTGAATATGATGAGAGGCTCTAGAAACCCAAGGATAGGGAATATCAAGGGTTGCTGTGTCTAAACGGGGGATGTTTCCAGGCGGTTGTTGCGAAAACTGCCAATAGGCGCCATCAACCTGTACTTGGGCAATTTGCATGGGTTGAGAACCGGCGGCGCGAAGTTTAAGGGTGATCCCATCGTCATTGAGAATCGTTTGTTCCACATTCAAGGATTCTACAGGCGGGGGGTTGCGATTGAGCAACTGATTGGGATTAACCAGCAGCCCCAACAAAAAAATGGCCGCTAGCAGCGGTACCAGCCAATAGGGTTGATTTCGCTTCATCCTGTCACCTCAAATAGACTCATCCAGCCGAGTTCGGCAAATTCCGATTGATGGGCGTGAAACATATAGCGTCCTGGGGAATGTTGCGCAAAGGAAAACTCTAAAATCCCCCGTTGGGCTTGACATAACATCACTGTATCGATTGTGGGTTGAGTGGGAGTTAAGGTAGTGCCGTGATCATAATAATCAAAGAAGTTAGCGTGCAGATGAAAGGAATTAATGGGGTCAAATTCTGTTGCGTTGATTAAATAGACGCGCACCGGTCGATCGCGCTGAATTGGAATCGGTTGTTTGGTGAAGGCATGGGGAATGGTGTTGACCGCATAAACTTCGTTTTCCTCATCAAAGTTAGTGTCAAAGCCGTTCATTACCATCAGCAGTTCTTGCCATTGCTGATTTTCTGGGCTTCCTAGCAAGCGCGATCGCGCTGTTCCCTTTGCTTCAGGATGCTTTTCCGGATCCGGATCCACAATAAACGCCCCATACAATCCCTTATGCAAATGGCGCTTAAACGGGCTGGAATGACAGTGGTAGAGGTGACAGCCAAAGGGGTAGGCATCAAACTCGTAGGTTACTGCTTGATTGGGCGCAGCTTCTAACACTCCAGGAATCCCATCCTGCTTTGCTCCATGAATGCCATGAAAGTGGATGGTATGAACATGATTGCCTTGATTTTTAAAGGCAATGCGAACGCGATCGCCTTCTGTTACCCGCAAGGTGGGACCGGGAACTTGACCGTTATATGTCCATGCCGGATAAAACACGCCAGGAGCAACTTCAATGTCTCGCTCGATGGCAGTAATTTCATATTCCCGCAAGCGCTGACCGCTGGGCAAGGTAGACACGTTTCCTGTATCCCAATCCGTTAATAACTCATAGGGATCAAAGCCATTTTGTTGATGATTCACCTCTCCCATGGTGGTTAAACCGCCAACGCCTTTAGCTTGAGCAGTGGTTGAGATGTTTTGTCCCAGCAATTGTCCAAATCCTAAACCGCCGAGTCCCAGCAGGGATCGCCGTGAAATATTGCTATTCATGCTTATGTTTTCATATTTTTCTCATGATTCAAATTATCATAATTTTTTCATAATTCGAGCCTAGACATAAAGAGATAGCAGCTCAATTTTTGGGATATCCTTAAGCTAAGAAATGCCAACCAAACGAGCATCTCAACTGCTTTTGTCTACTGAAGCCGTTGGTGTGTAGGATAGACCTGTCACTGGAAAAGGAAATTACAAGGGTAGGATACAAAGAGGGTACTTGATGCCCAACGAACCAATCAAATACTTTGGCGATACGGATAATCCAGCTCCTCAACTGCCCAACTCGCCTAGGGACATTGATTTTACTAGTGCCGGGAAGAGTGCAAGTTATCGGGCTGGTTCCGGCAATTGGAAACTGCAATTTTACGAATCGCGTGCTTCAGTAACGGCAACTCGCGACCAATCCTGGGAAACAGTACTTAACGCGCCGTTATGGGTAGATCAAGTCAAGACAATTGGCGGTCCGATCGCGCCTCGACAAAAACTGAATGGTGAAAAAATGGAAGGATTCACAGCTTATGCCGTTCGACTCGGCGGATGGTTGCGAATGCCTATGCGGTTGTTTATTTCCCATATTGAGAATAAAGAACTGCTTCATATGTCTGTACGCGCCTTCCCTTCAGCAATTGAGTTTCATTCCGAAGTTGAATTTCGTGTCTGGAGCGATCCGAATAATCCCAATAACCAAATTGTTTCCTATCGACAGGGCTATCCGCTTGCCAATTGGGTAACACGGTTGAATCTGAAGATCGAATCCCATGTCGAAAAAAATGAAACGGAAAACTTGCTGGCATCATTCTGCGAGCGTCTCGACGCGCGATCGCGTTTTTCTGTCCAAAACTCGATGTAATTTGTGTTCCTGGCGGTGCAATGAGGCAAGTTGAGGTAATAAAGATGCAGAAATTCTAGATTGTCTGAAACAACAAAGCGCAACAGCACAATAGCTTCCTTTAAACTCGGGAACACCAGAAACAGCAGGTGAAAATGTCGTTAATGAGTTAATGACGTTGGGAAAACCTATTTTCGATGCTTTTTCCCATCAAATCAGCATAACAGCTAATCAAAGGAAAAATTAGACTTGAGTGCCATCGAACGGCTACAGCCCTTGTTCATTCTCCTTTCAGCGACAGTTGGGCTGATACTTGCTTCAGTAGAAACTCTCACTCAATTAGCCGAAAGCGCGATCGCGCCCCTGTTAATCGCTGTTCTTTATGCAACCTTCTTACCGATTCCTTTACAACAGTTTGGACAAGCGTTTCGAAATCGTTCCGTCACCTTAACCAGTTTAACTGTTAATTTTATCTGGACTCCTCTCCTCGCTTGGGGCTTAGGAACGCTTTTGTTAGCAGATGCCCCAGATTTACGCTTAGGATTACTAATGTTGCTAGTTACTCCTTGCACTGACTGGTATTTGGTATT
>JBDGQV010000215.1:0-6576 GCA_042218725.1 Halothece sp.
CTAAAATTCAAAAGCGAAGTCTGTCAAAAACAACTAGCCAGCAATGACTGTGTCTGATCTCAAAACCAACGATATAAAAATTGATGCCGGAGATGTCCAAGTTGATGCTTATCTCGCCCAACCCAGCACTGAGGGAACGTATCCTGGCGTAATTGTCATTCAGGAAGTGTTTGGGGTAAATGAGCATATTAAAGACGTGACACGGCGCATTGCTAACGAAGGATATATTGCCGTTGCCCCGGCCATTTATCAACGACAAGCCCCTGGGTTTGCCGTGGGATATTCTGACCAAGAGTTGGCAGAAGGCAGAAAATATAAAGAACAAACCAAAGCCAGCGAACTCCTCAATGACATCCAAGCCAGCATTAATTACTTAAAATCTCTCCCCAACTGTCAAGGAGAACGTTTTGGCTGTATTGGCTTTTGTTTCGGCGGTCATGTCGCCTATTTAGCCGCTACCCTCCCCGACATTCAAGCCACAGCATCCTTTTATGGGGCTGGCATTGCCACTAATACCCCTGGCGGCGGCGAACCGACCATTACTCGTACCAAAGACATTAAAGGCACGCTCTATGCCTTCTTTGGCACCGAAGATCCTCTCATTCCGTTAGAACAAGTGGATCAAATTGAAGCAGAACTTAAAAAACAAAACATCCCTCACCGCATCTTTCGCTATGATGGAGCCGAGCATGGCTTTTTCTGTGACCAACGCGCCACTTATCAGCCCGCTGCTGCTCAAGATTCCTGGGAACGTGTGAAAGGATTGTTTCAAGAAACCCTGAAACAATAATCCCTGCTAACGTTACTAAAGTAGGGGAACAAGAACAACCATCGACGGTGGTTTCCCCTAACTCCCATTCTTTACGAATATTGTTTAACTTAAAATGACCTCTAACTTTACCCCTTCTTCCGAATCTCAAGCCAACGTTCCTTTCTCCCAACAAGATTTTGAACAAGCCCTCGCCGAATATGATTACCAGTTCCAAAAAGGACAGGTGGTGCGCGGCAAAGCCGTTACTTATGACAACGATGTCGCTTATATTGATGTGGGCGGAAAATCTCCTGGCATTCTCCCCCTGCGGGAAGCGGCTTTAGAATCAGTTGCCAAGTTTGAAGATGTTATTCCCTTCGATGAAGAACTAGATTTTTTAGTCATTCGAGAACAAAATGCGGAAGGGCAAGTGACCCTTTCTCGCCGGGAATTGCAACGACAACAAATTTGGGAAACTTTAGAAGAACATTACACCCAACGAAAACCAGTGGAAATGCACGTCACTGGAAGCAACCGCGGCGGGGTGAAAGGAGAAATTATGGGCTTGCGCGCCTTTATTCCGCGATCGCATCTTCTCGCTTCGGATAATTTAGACGACTTAATCGGTCAAAACGTAACCGGACTCCTGATTGAAGTCAACTCAGAAGACAATCGTCTGGTGTTATCCCAACGGGAAGCTGCCAAAGCCGACGCCATGGGCGACATTATTGCCGGTACCCTGATTGAAGGAACAATTGTGAACCTCAAACCTTACGGTGCTTTTGTCGAACTTGGCACTGGCGTAACTGGTTTATTGCATATTAAACAAGTGAGTCAAAAACGAGTGGAGTCCCTAGAATCCCTATTTTCTGTGGGAGAAACGGTTAAAGTCATGATTGTGGATGTCGATGAACATCAAGGCCGCATTGCGCTTTCTACTAAGGAATTAGAGCATTATCCCGGTCAAATTTTAGATAATAAAGACGAAGTGATGGCGAAAGCTGAGTCCCGTGCTGGCGGAATTTCTGACGAAAATTAATCCCTGATTGGCATTGTTCCTCTCTCTAGTTGGGAGAGGACTTTTTGTTAATAGGATGATTTTGTTTTTGCAAACTAGCTAGTATCATTGGTTTAGAGTTATGTTTACAGGAGACAAAATGTTGGGCCGTTCTCTCGACGAACAACGCCTGGCTCGCTATAGGCCGGAAACATCGACTTACACCCTTGCCATTATTACAGACGAAGATCAAGCCTCACAAATTGAACTGGAAGATGGGCAAATTGCTTGGCAATCCATGCTCCGCTATGATCGGATGCACCGCAAAGCTGACCCCACCACCGGGCAAGTTAGCTACTCCTTTGAGGAAGTGCCGGAATCAGAGGGGGGACGCAATCAACTGATTAGTCTCGTGGCAGAAGGCGGCCGAGGAGCTGAGTTTTCAGAAATTATTCGCTTTGGCGATAAATTGCTCGCCATAGATGATCGCACGGGGCTCATTTGCGAAATCCGGGAGGGCCATGAATTAATTCCGCGCAATATTCTAATTGCTGGCAGCGGCGATGAAGAATTCAAAGGGTTTAAGTCAGAATGGGCAACCTTGAAAGGCAATCAACTGATTGTCGGCAGCCACGGCAAAGTTGGGTTAGATGAAGCAGGCAACCCAACAACTGGTAAACAAGAGTGGATTAAAGTGATTGATTCCGACTATCGGGTGCAAAGTGTTAACTGGCACGATTATTACCAAGCTATGCGGGAAGCTTTTGGCATTGATGCTGCCAAAGGCTATCTTACCCATGAAGCTGCAGAGTGGCATCCCCACAAGCAATGTTGGTACTTCTTTCCCCGGAAAGTCAGTTTTGAACCTTTTGATGAGCCAATTGATGAGCGCGATCGCGGCGGCAATACTCTCATTATTGCTGACGAAACGTTCCAAAATCTCGAAGTACAGACCATTGGCGAACGTGTACCCGATCGCGGGGTTTCTTCGATTAAATTGATCCCCGGTCATAGTGAGGAATGTGTTGCCCTAAAAAGCGTGGAACGGGGCAATATGACCGAAACTTATGCCTTCTGTTTTGACTTGGAAGGCAATGTTCTCAGTGAGGAGGTATTTCTAGGAAACTACAAATGTGAAGGGGTTGAGATTGTCTAAAACGTAAAAGTTGCACAGATCCCTTCCAGATAAGCAATAATATGGGCGCGATCGCGCTTTCTGAATTATACTAATGCTTATCATTGCTGGCTACGAAGAAACCTTAGATGTTTTTCGGCAAATTCAATATTGCCCAAACGTTTTAGCAATCAATGATCCCGATATTCCTTCCCTCTATCCTGAGATTAAGCAACAACTGGATCATTATTTGGAGTTGCGCTTCCACGACTTGAGTGAACCGGAACCGGATGCCGTTTTGCCCTCATCTGAGGATATCGAACAAATTAAACAATGGGCCCGCGCTTGTGATAGTGAAAATGCCCTGATTCATTGTGGGGCAGGCATTAGCCGCAGTACAGCCGCTGCTTTAATTACCCTCTGTGAATGGGGATATTCTGTTTCCCACGCCGTTCAAACTGTATTGACACGCAGACCAATGGCTGATCCGAATTCTCGAATGCTCAAGTTATACGGCAATCCGGAATTGGAACAAGCATTAGCGTCAATACAAGGCAATCCTTTTATCTGAACTGGTAAATCTGGGAATGTTACGGAGCAATCCCAGCAGGTGTCAACTGACTCCCTCAAACTTGATATGGATGGTAAAAAAGGGCGAACGATGGGACTCGAACCCACGAATGGCGGAACCACAATCCGCTGCCTTAACCACTTGGCTACGCTCGCCACGATTTTTAATCCTACATTATCATAACATTAAAACAACAAGCAACGCCAACCCCGATTCTTGTTTCCAACGGAGTGTTTTATGAAATCTCAACCCTGGCGCCTGAGTATGCTCATGAGCGGTATCGCTGTTATTGTCGCGGGAACTGTCATGGCAGTCACTAACCCTCGTCGTGAGGCTTACCAAACTTATGCGGCCGAAAAAATGAGTGTTTATTTGAAAGAAGAAGTTTGTGCTGATGCGCCCAAAACGCTTGGGGGAGTTTTACAAGATCAATGCAATCAGTTAGTCGATCGCGGACAACAACCCATGAAACAATGGATTGCTGAATCCACTGAAAGACATAATTACATATTATTTAGTATTTATGAGACAGAGTTGTCGTTAATGACAGGATTGCCCAGTTATCAGTTCAAAACCTTAGGAATGTTCCAAAATTTCTGGATTTATGAAAAAAAGGAACAATAAATTTGGCTCTCTATGTTTAACTTAAATCTTTACTTCCTCAATGTCTGAAAAGAGAACATGATCGTTTTTCAAATACCGTTCACAAGGAATGGTAAACGGACAATCCAAACAATACCCTTGACTTTCTGCCACTTGAGGGAAAGATTCTCCAGATTCTTGGTAACGTTGCCAGTAATCGCTCAGTTGATTCAGCAATTGATTTAAATCGTTTTCTGTCTGCTGATGTTGCTCTTGATCATATTGAAAAGTTAACGAACTTGTTTTTTTAGGAACGTTAATAAACCAATAAATGAGTTGAATTTGTTCTGGGGAATAGTGAGACGTTTCCGCTAATAAATATAAATATAAACGAGTTTGCCAATTTTTAGCTAATTGTTCATCATTAGGCGGTTGTGGATAAGTTTTCCAGTCAATAATTTTGGCATCATTTTCACTGACAATTAATAAATCATAAATTCCAGTTAGCAAAAATTGTCCTTTAAGAAGCGTCAACCGATGTTCTGGATATCGCCACGTTTTAGGTTGCGGATAGACAATTTCGGGAGCGGCTTGGGCAATCGCGTTAAAAGAATTTTTTAGGGGGTCATCTTCTGCTAAAATTTGCTCAGTGGGTAAATCTAACTCTCGTTGTTGCATAAACCGGTGAAACCGATTGCCTAAACTTAAATTGCTTTGTTGTTGCACCTTACAAGGAGAGCTAAATTGTTCAAGATAAATATATTGAAATTTTCGGGGACAAGTTGATAATAAATTGAGATGGCTTTGCGATAATTGCCAAATGGGTTCTGTCATAAGTAAAGAACAACAAAAATTGACTGATACAACAATTAAAAGTTGATGATTATTTGATAATACAGACGAATCAACGCGATCTGATCTAAGATTTGCTTAAGACAAAAACACTGCCTCGGTTTCCTCGGGAGATGCGTAAGTCTTCATCAAGATAAGTGATTTCTAACCAGGCATTGGGATCGGAATTATTAATTGGAAAGTCGAATGGTGGAAAATTTTTCCCTTTCTCAATCTCTTCAATATAAGCATTCGGAGTTTGATAGCCTAACATCCGTTGTAAGCCAACAATCGAGCGTTGAAACGTGACATTGACTCGCTTTTCAGAAGCAGGGGTAAATTCTGCAACCACAGAAACAATCCCTTCTAAAAAAGGAATCCCAACAATTTCTGCAATGTTATAAACTTTTGTTTCTTCCGGGCGAATACATTGATAAATTTGTCCGGGTTGTAAAATTGGAAAACGATCGAAGCCTAGTAAATCTTTGCTCGTGGTGTATAGCAATCGCCAATTTCCCCCTAGTAAATCACTGCGTTCAATGGGATTGGGAGTGGGATTTTCTGGTTCTAATTGCGCGATCGCGCTGAGGAGAGATACTTTGTCCGCTTCATTGGCTAATAGTCCGCGATTTCTTCCCGCGATCGCGTTCAGCAATTGAGTTTTTTGACTCATTTTTATCAGATGAACAACAGATAATATATTTAATTGTATCAATTCCCTGCTTTGACCAAATCAAGGTAAAATTGCAACGGGACTTCAGTCAGTAATTGGCATGGCGATTTATTTCTACAAAGTCGATCAACCTTATGGTTGCTTTTCTAACTTTTCTCCTCATGAGGTGATCATCGATGGGAAAAAATGGCCAACCGTCGAACACTATTATCAAGCCCATAAATTGCTAGGAACACCGGATGAAGAACTCATGGAAGTTATCCGTCACGTTGCCACCCCAGAACAAGCTGCTAGCATTGGGCGGGATAATGCTCGAATTGTCCGCATCGACTGGAAAACAGCCAAACAAGAAGTCATGTGGCGCGGGGTATGGACGAAATTTAGCACCCACAAAGATATTCAAACCGTTTTACTCAACACCGGAGAAGAATTGCTGGTGGAAGATTCACCACGGGATTATTATTGGGGACGCGGCAAGGATGGAACCGGGCAAAACGAACTGGGGAAAATGCTAATGCGGGTACGTTATTATCTTCGACAGCAACTGTCTCAGACACAAACCAACTGAATGGATTAAAATAGAAAGGTTGTAAGGAGAAAATCAGTTAACGCTTATTAAATTATGGCAGTTCCGAAAAAGAGAACCTCTAAAGCTAAAAAACGCTCTCGTAAAGCGGTTTGGAAAGGCAAAGCAGCAGCAGAAGCTGAAAAAGCCCTCTCATTAGGAAAATCAGTGCTCAGCGGTCGTTCTTCCTTTATTTATCCCACCGAGGAAGACGAGGAAGAAGACGAGCAAGAATAATGCATCGATGGTAGGGGTAAACGCTGGTTTGCCCTGACATCTTCTTTTGAATTGCATCCCCAATCAAAGTTGCTGATCTCAGCTTTTTTTGACTCTTTATTTGTTATAATAATTATATAAGTTAAAAATAACTAAGCTTGAAATTCAATTCAAGATAAAAAAATTTTTGAGGAGGGGGAGCGAGTCCAGAGGTTTTTCTTGACCTGGGTGGACAAACATCTAACCTGCAAATAAATAATTAAGTCACAAAGAGGA
>JBDGQV010000216.1:0-14659 GCA_042218725.1 Halothece sp.
AAAATTGGAATTCTGCTTTGATCGCTCAATAACTTGTTACAACAGAAATGAGCTTTCAAAGGATTGATTATGATTCAAACGTTCTCTCGTTCTACACAACAGTATCAATGGCAATATCAAGGTCGTGAGTTTACAGTCGCTTATGAAACCTTGGGAGAAGGACCGCCGGTACTCCTACTGCCGGCGTTGAGCACAGTTTCCACACGGCAAGAAATGTTAGGCTTAGCTCAAGTTCTCACCTCTGAATTTCAGGTCGTAATGTTAGATTGGCTTGGGTTTGGGGAATCGGATCGTCCCAATCTCAATTATGCGCGACATTCCCGTCAAACCCCCTCACTGTACGAACAACTGGTACAAGATTTTATACAAGCGACGTTTCAAGAGCCGGTGAGCCTGATTGGAGCCGGGCATGGGGCGACCTATGCCATGCGGGTGGCTCAAAATGCTCCTTCTGTTGTATCTAAATTGCTCATGATTGCCCCAACTTGGAAAGGCCCGCTACGCGTGATGGGATTACCAGGCTTGATTACTGCCGGTATTCGAAACTTAGTGCGATCGCCGATTGTGGGTCAAGCCCTTTATGCCCTCAATACCACCTCTGGGTTTTTGAAATTTATGTACCGTCAGCATGTTTATACCAATGCCAGTCTCTTAACCCCAGAATTTATGGCAGAAAAACGTCGCATTACCCAAAAACCAGGGGCACGGTTTGCACCAGCGGCATTTGTTACCGGCGGCTTGGATCCCATGACGAGTCGTAAGGAATTTTTGGAGGCGGCGCGATCGCTGACAGTCCCCACGAAGGTAGTGATTGGAGAACAGTCGCCCCGGAAGTCAAGAGCGGAAATGGAAGCCTTGGCTGACTTACCGAACATTGACAGCAGTCAAATTCCCGGTTCTTTGGGAATGCACGAAGAATATGCGTCCCCAGTCGGGAAAATTGCCAAATCATTTTTGAGAGAAAAATAAAAATCTGGGTTGATACCGGCAAGAGTGCAACTTGTACCGGATGACGCCTCAATTTTGCTAGATTACAATCAACTAGGCTAATGAACAACAGATAAAAGAAGGCTGACTCCTGTTCATTTTAGGAGTCTCGCCCCTTTTGCTAGAATTAACCAAAATTAATTGTCGCAAGCAATAACAAAAGATACCGAATGTCAACACCTTCCTTAGAAGAAGAACTGAAACAAGCTGTGGAATCTCGGCGCAATTTTGCCATTATTTCTCACCCTGACGCCGGGAAAACCACCCTCACGGAAAAACTGCTCCTTTATGGCGGGGCTATTAACCAAGCCGGTGCTGTGAAGTCCAAACGGGCACAACGCAAAGCCACCTCCGATTGGATGGAGTTGGAAAAACAACGGGGAATTTCCATTACCTCAACGGTTCTCCAATTCAATTATCAAGATTTTCAGATTAATCTCTTAGATACTCCAGGTCACCAAGACTTTAGTGAAGATACTTATCGCACCCTTGCCGCTGCTGATAATGCAGTAATGTTAATTGATGCAGCTAAAGGGCTGGAACCGCAAACCCGTAAACTGTTTGAAGTCTGTCGGATGCGATCGCTGCCCATTTTTACCTTTGCCAATAAGATGGATCGCCCGGCAAGAGAACCCATGGAACTCATGGATGAAATTGAGCAAGAATTCGGGTTGCAAACTTATCCTGTCAATTGGCCCATTGGTATGGGGGATCGCTTTCAAGGGGTTTATGATCGGCGAACTCAGCAAATTCACCTGTTTGAGCGAACGGCCCACGGCAGCACGCAAGCGGGAACGACAGTGATTTCGTTGGGAGATCCCAAAATCGAAGAGATACTGGATCAAGAACTTTATTTCCAACTCAAAGACGAAATTGAAATTATTGAAGAAGTTGCCCCCGAATTTGACCTGCAAAGAATTCACAATGGGGAACTCTCTCCCATGTTTTTTGGCAGCGCTATGACCAATTTTGGGGTGCAATTATTTCTGGATGCGTTTCTAGAGTACGCGCAACCCCCAGAAGCCCACCAATCTTCTCGGGGAGAAATGGATCCCACTTATCCTGAGTTTACCGGTTTTGTGTTTAAACTCCAAGCCAATATGGATCCCAAACATCGCGATCGCGTGGCGTTTGTTCGCGTTTGTACGGGCAAATTTGAAAAAGATATGAGTGTGAACCATGCCCGCACAGGGAAAACGGTACGGCTGTCTCGCCCGCAAAAATTATTTGCCCAAGATCGCGGTTCCCTGGAAAATGCTTATCCTGGGGACGTGATTGGCTTAAATAACCCTGGAGTCTTTGCCATTGGGGATACGGTTTATACGGGCAAAAAGGTGGTTTATGAAGGAATTCCTTGCTTCTCGCCAGAACTATTTGCTTACTTGAAAAATCCCAACCCCTCGAAATTCAAACAATTTCACAAAGGAGTTACGGAATTGCGGGAAGAAGGCGCGATTCAAATCATGTATTCCAGCGATGAAAGTAAGCGCGATCCCATTTTAGCCGCAGTGGGACAACTGCAATTGGAAGTGGTGCAATATCGCATGGAAAATGAGTATGGCGTGGACACGAAATTGGAAATGTTGCCCTATAAAGTCGCCCGTTGGGTGAAAGGCGGTTGGGAAGCCCTGGATCAGGCAGGACGCTTGTTTAATACAGCAGTGGTGAGAGATCTTTGGGAACGCCCTGTTCTGCTATTTAAGAATCAATGGAATTTAGAGCAAATTCAAGGGGATCATCCAGAACTGGAATTAAGTGCCACTGCCCCAGTGGGAAGCGGTCTGCAACCCGATGCTTGATCGAAAATTCCCCCAACATTGGGGGTAGGGAACATCCCGAAACGGAGGAGTTCCCCCAACATTGGGGGTAGCCACATGAAGAATTAGGGGCAAAATTAACCAACGGCAACGGGAGAACTTTGCCAACGTCCTAAGGGTTTAGCAATGGTTCCCAATTCGCCGACTAATTCATCAAACCGGGCGGGTGTCAGCGATTGAGCGCCATCCGACCAGGCTTTGGAAGGATTGGGATGCACTTCAATCATTAGTGAGTCAGTTCCGGTCGCGATCGCGCCCATGGCCATTGCCGGAACAAATTCAGATTTGCCAGTGCCATGACTGGGATCAATCATAATTGGTAAGTGGGTCAAAGACCGCAAGACGGGAATGACTGACAAGTCTAAGGTATTTCTTGTATAGCGGCGGTCAAAGGTGCGAATGCCCCGTTCACATAAAATCACATTGGGATTGCCCGCTGCCAAAATATACTCAGCAGCCATAATCCATTCTTCAATGGTGGCTGACATGCCACGCTTGAGCAGAACCGGTTTTTCTTGAGCCCCAACTTTTTTCAACAGAGCAAAGTTCTGCATATTGCGCGCACCCACTTGCAGGACATCTGCCACTTCTGCTACTTTTTCCACGTCGGCAGTGTCCATAACTTCGGTAATAATGCCTAAACCACTGGCTTCTCTCGCCGCCGCCAATAAATCTAAGGCACTTTCGCCATGGCCTTGGAAGGAGTAGGGAGAGGTACGCGGTTTATAAGCGCCGCCGCGTAAAAATTTCGCTCCGGAGGCTTTGACGGATTTGGCCGTTTCCACAATCATTTCCTCGTTCTCTACCGAACAAGGACCTGCTACTAATACCACCGGATGATTTTCCCCAAAGGTAACCTTGCCGTCTGGGGTATCTACCACGACTTCACTGGGTTCACCATGACGAAATTCTCGGCTTGCTCGTTTAAACGGTTGCTCAACGCGCACAACTTCTTCAATCCAGGGACTCATTTCCTGGAGTTGTAAGGGATCCATGGAAGCGGTATCCCCGACTAATCCGACAACAACTTTATGATGCCCAACGATTTTTTCTGGAGTCAGCCCTTTGGCTTGACAGTTTTCGCAGATACGGTTAATTTCGGCTTCCGGCGAGCCGACTTTCATGACGATAATCATAGCAATTAAAATTCCTTGTTTTTCCTTGCTTTGTCAATTCCACAGACGCTTTGGCAAACGCCTATACCCATTTATGATTGATCTATCCTTATCTTATGTTAATGGAAGTTAGCACGAAACCTTGAAGTCTCGTCGTAACTTGCATCTCGCCTTTTCAGCAGACCAGACGCAATTGTCCGTTCGGATAGGAAGGTTTGTCCCCTTCTTTTCCTAGAATGCTTCTTCTAGGGTAAATAATTGTACCTACCGATAACTGTAACATTACCGATTGCACTTAACGATGAACTAACGTTGAGTTGATTCATGAAAAGTGCCAGAGGACAGTTCATAGATTTTCAATCAAGAAATTTTTAATTATTCTTCGCGCGGTTGCTGTCTAGCACTACGCCAAGCCGCAAAAATTCGTTTCAGGTTCGTGGTAAACTCTTCCCAACCGAACAACGTTCCGTGTCGTTCTTCATCCCAAGAAGCAGAAATTAGACCGTAACTGAGTCCTAAAACTCCCAGTCCAAATAATCCCATACTGACCAAGACAACCGTATAGGGAGGAAGCTCCAGCAATTCTTGGGAAACAATCCAGTAAAAAATGAAAAAGCTCAAAATTCCTAGGCTCGTAGGAATTCCTGAAAAGAAAGCCATGCGACGGACCATTCGTTGACTCACGCCTTCTGGAATGGCCGACAGGGAGGCTTGAGCTTTGCGTTGAGCTTCCGGGGAGGACTGAGGTTCGCTTTGGGCATCACTCCCCGTTGTTGTTTTATTTTTTTTCTTGCGCTTATTGCTTGGTTCAAAGGGTAAGCTTGCGCGTTGTTCTTCCGATTGAGAAGCCATAACGATATAAATAAGGATTAGCCACGAATACCAAGTCGTTTAATGAGGTCTTGATAGCGTTGTTGATCTTCTTTCTGTAAATAGGATAACAAACTCCGACGATGACCGATTAATTTCAGCAGTCCCCGTCGTGAGGCATGATCTTTATCATTGGCTTTTAAGTGTTCTGTTAATCGGGTAATTCGCTTGGTAATAATCGCAATTTGAACTTCTGTGGAACCGGTATCCGTTTCATGGAGTTGATACTCGTTAATAATTTCTTGCTTCCGTTCTTGAGTCAGACTCATAGTTGTTATTTCCTACGTTACTCTCATTCAAATTATTGCAATGCGATTTTCCATAATAGCACTTCAAAAATTAATCAGGAATGGGTCTGCTCATTTGTTTACCGGCTCAGCCTTGCTCCTGCGTTGATTCAGCCACTGTTGAAGCAGAATGGCAGCAGCATGAGCATCAATTTGCGCTTTATCTCGCTTAGGAGAAAACCCTTTCTTGGTTTTGAGTTGGGTTTCAGCTTCCACGGAAGTTAAGCGCTCATCCACATATTCAATGGGCAGTTGAATGACTCTTGCCAACCGTTGTGCATATTTTTCTACTCGTTGCCCTTGCTGCCCGAGTTCACCATTAAGGGAATAGGGCAAACCAATCACCAAAAGCGTTGCTTGACGTTGAGCAATCAACTCATTAAGTTGTTCCACATCATTAGTAAACCCCGTTCGTTGAATCGTCATGATGGGAGTGGCAATTAACCCCATGCCATCACAACCGGCAACGCCAATTCGTTTTTTGCCGATATCGAGTCCTAATGCCGATAACGTTTCTCTCACTCTTGTTCTCCCTCTTCTTCTTCCAGGTTAATTAGTTCTTGATCTCCGTTTTCTCCAGGGGGGTAGCTCGAAAAGGAATTGAGCCAGGGTAAACGACTGGGAATCGGCGTCCGACGCGGCCGTAATCCTTGTAAAACCCCTGATAATTGGAGTCGTTCCAAGGAAGACGAAGGCGCTTCTCGTAATTTGTGCCATACGGATCGCGATAAAATTAGGGTATGCTCAACTCGCTCTGCCCCAATTTGTTCCAGATACTCTTCTCGTTCCGGCTGATAATCGGCAGAGGCAAGCAACAGGTGCTGATTTTCATTAGAGTTGGATAGGGATTTGGCCATTTGGGCAAGCAGTTCGGGATAGAGCCAGGTATAGGCAGGATGGACCGTTAATTGCGCTCGGTTTTGTTGATTTTGCTCTTGACTCAGATGGTAGTACGCGATCGCGGCTTTGCGTTGGGGTTCAAACACATAGCCTTGTTGGGTATGCTGTTTGCCTAACCATTGTTGCAACCGGCTCACGGCCATATCCAGGAAGCTTCGCTTAAAGTCTTTGATATGGCGATCAAATACTTGCCGGAGCAAGGGGGGCATCGATACCGTATCCAGTTGATAAAGCAATTGGGCATCGGCATTATTAATGGGGAGCAAGTTGGGCAATTTCGGCTCGTGTTGCGCTAATTCTTGCAGTTTATCAGGGGCAATGGACCAATACGTAAACTGTGCTAAGGGCTGAAATCCATTACGGCGATATAGTGCCAAAATGTGTTTGTGATGAATATTAATTTCTAAGATCCAGGTTCTAGCTTCCCAAATGCTTTCAAAGCAATATCTTAAAAGCTGAGAACCAATGCGTTTTCCCGAAACCGGATAGTCAGAATCAAATAAAATATGTTCTACTTGCCAAGTACTACGGGTACTATTAGTGGGAGACACTTTAATGGCACCGACGACTTGTTCCTCTTGTTCAGCAACATACCAGCAAAAGTTATATTGGGCAGGGTTGGGAAAAAGACTTAACAGTTTCCTGGCACTATAACTGGCACGAAATTGATCAAGCTCTTCACTCAACGCTAAGGCCGAACCGCT
Organism: Halothece sp.; assembly: GCA_042218725.1. GTDB lineage: Bacteria > Cyanobacteriota > Cyanobacteriia > Cyanobacteriales > Rubidibacteraceae > Halothece. The sequence goes on from JBDGQV010000216.1 coordinate 6,681, forward strand.
ATGGTGAAGTTCATGAGATTTGCTAATCAGACCTTTGATCGCGGGTAAGTCTCGATATTGAATCGAGCGAATGGTGATGTTGTTGTCTTCTGGGATAAATAAGTTCATGTTGATTGTGATTGACGATGATGACTGGCTATCGGTCTCACTTGAAAGACTGACCCTAATGAGGCAGGATGAGATGACCAACGGTTACCGAAGCAAAGCTTGAGGACAGGCGCCTTCCGTTGAGGAAAGCGTAATCTCTAACCTCTATTTTTAGAAGCGTTTTTTCGATCTTAACCAACGGTTAGAGCAGGCGCCTGCTCTAACGGGTTTACCGATGCTCCTAAAATTTAAACCGGTCCCATTGGATAGATTGGCTTCCTGTAACGTGTTTAAGGAAAATTATTGCGCTGTGCTATATGGAAAAAGACAAAAGATTTTGGTCAAACCTGCAACATTGTTTGTAAATTTTTATAAACTATTAATTAATATTTGTCGATGAGCCTCACTCAAGTTGAGGCAAGAGTCTTCCATTTTCAGAAGGCGTTGTCTCTAACTGGAGTGCCATTGCTACAAATCGACGTTCCCGGAAACGTCTCCTAATCATCCAACAAGTGATATCAATCAAGGAAGAAACTTAATGAAATTACAAAAACCTGGCATCGGATTTTCCCCGGCAACGGGACTGTTAATCGGTCATATTTTCGCGATGATATTTGGCATTGCCGGCTTAGTGCTGGTACTTCCCAATGGAGAATTTATTGCGAGTCTCCCTGAAATTGGACAAATTGCCTTTCGCTATTCTATGGCTGGCGGCGGTGTCGTTTATATGTTGTTGGGGGCGGCAGCAGTTGCTTTTTATGCCTATCGAACCCTAGGAAGCAAACGCTGGTTAACCTTTATGGTGCCTGCTACCAGTTTGTCTTTAGCCAGTGAACTTTTGGGAACAAGCACGGGTTTTCCCTTTGGTGAATATCGTTATTTGAGTGGCTTAGGATATAAAATTGCTGATTTAGTTCCGTTTACCATTCCTCTATCTTGGTTTTATGTTGGATTTTGTACCTATTTGATTGCCAGAGTGGGATTAGAAAATCGTCCCTTGCCCAATTGGATCCGTTCTATCGGCGCGATCGCGATCGGGTCTCTTCTCCTGACCTTTTGGGATTTTGTTTTAGATCCGGCAATGAGCCAAACCGATGTTCCATTTTGGGTATGGGAACAACCGGGGGCATTTTTTGGCATGCCCTATCAAAACTTTGCAGGTTGGTTTATTACTGGTGTTCTTTTTATGAGTGTTGCTCATCTATTTTGGGGGAATCAACCCCTAAATCTTGGCCGTGGTCATCTAACCTTACCGTTTGCCATTTACTTCTTTAATATCCTGTTTGGCGCCATCCTCAGTCTCGCTGCCGGCCTCTGGATTCCAGTGGTACTAGGCACCATTTTTGCTGTTATTCCCTGTTCTCTGCTTTACTGGCTGACGCCGAGGATTTCATCCACGCAGGTGACAGCAGAAGGGGCCAGTGAAAAAAATTCTGTTTCCGTAGCGCAACTTCAAGGAAGAGGTGCCCAGTGAATTGTGGCAATCGTGGCGGCGAGTTGAGAATCTTGGTTGCTGAGGAGCGTTGATGATTATGTCCATTAATTTTGAATTAGTTATAACAGGAGGTATTTTTTGGTTGCTCCTCCTCCAAGTTCCTGCAGCCTTGATTCTCCTCTCTCGTTTGCTAAAAGGGGCTAGACGATTGCCCCCGCTTTTACCAACAATGACAACGCCAGAGCAATTCGGCACCGTTAGTATTATTGTTCCTACCCTCAATGAGGCGTCTCGCATTTCTCCCTGTTTAAAGGGATTAACCCAACAAGGGTATGAAGTGCGGGAAATTCTTGTGGTGGATAGCCATTCTACGGATGGGACGCCGGATTTAGTGAAACAAGCGCAAAAAGATGATCCCCGGTTTCGTCTCTTGGCTGATGATCCCTTACCCCCACCATGGGTTGGTCGTCCTTGGGCTTTACATAATGGTTTTTTGGCCAGTTCCCCAAGCAGTGAATGGATTTTGGGGGTAGATGCAGATACCCAACCGCAACCGGGGCTTGTGCCGGCAGTGATTGCGGCTGCTGAATCAGAAGGCTACGATATCTTGTCTTTATCCCCCCAGTTTCAATTGAAATCCCCAGGAGAGTGGTGGTTGCAACCGGCACTGCTAATGACATTGTTGTATCGGTTTGATGTGGCAGGGGTGAAATCCCATGCGCCGGAACGGGTGATGGCCAATGGACAATGTTTTTTAGCCCGGCGAGACGTATTATCTGCCCTTGGCGGATACACGGCAGCGAAAAATTCATTTTGTGATGATGTGACGCTGGCTCGTTATGCCGCTGCTCAGGGCTATCGCGTTGGGTTTTTAGATGGGGCAAAGGTGCTGAAGGTGAGAATGTATGAAGGGATGAAAGAAACTTGGCAGGAATGGGGGCGCTCCTTGGATCTGAAGGATGCCTCCACTCCCAGCCTTTTGTTGCTGGAACTTTGGCTCTTATTGTTTTTACAGGCCCTACCGTTACCGGTCACTTTGGCGTTTATTGGGGGCGTTCTCAATGGAGAAACGGGGTTAATGTTTCTCCTCATGGGAGGATTCAATAGTGGACTTCTATTGATGCGTTTTGGCTTACTATTGGCAGTGGCCAACTCTTATGATCGCGCTGAACAAAAATTTTCCTCGTTGATATTTTGGCTTTCCCCCTTAGCCGATGCTTTGGCGGTGTTCCGGATTTTTCTGTCGGTAAGCCGACGTCCGAAACAATGGCGAGGACGAGTCTATTAATGGCGTGTTAGCCTTCTGCTCGTTCCAATTGCCAGAGAATTTGGTTTCCTTCTCGTCGGACCCGTGAAACCACCCAGTTGCGCCAAGACCAGTGGTTTCCTCGGCTGGTAACAGCACTGGCATTGACGTTCATCAAATCAGCCAGTTCTGAACTGCTGATTAAATAACCTTTTTCCGCTATTTCGTCAGCAATTCTCAAGGATTGGATCAGGTGTTCCAATCCTTCCATACGATCCCCATGGACAAGGGGAGAATCTCCTAGTGAACGCTCCTCTAGTTCTTCCATATGATTGGTTGTGTCTTGACTCAGTATTGCCTTGGGCGTTTTTGATTGTATCGTTTGGTTAACGCTAGTAACGGTATCGCAGTTAGCGGGAACGGGAAATTCAATGGTTTGTTTGAGGGAGGGCGGATCCCCAGCTGCAAAGGCTCGCGCGATCGCGTCACAACGTTCGTTGCCGACAATGCCTTTATGAGCGCTAACATGCTTCCAATTCACGAGGGGATCATTCAGTTGGTCTAAGGTTTTCCAGAGGTCTTGATTGAGGACAGCTTTCCCGCTCGCAGTTTTCCAACCTTTCTTTTTCCACCCGTTTAACCATTGGGTGATGCCTTTAATCAGGTACTCGCTGTCGCTATAGAGAGCAATGGGTGTGGCTTGGCCGCTTTCATGAAATAATTGCAGAGACGCGATCGCGGCTTGCATTTCCATGCGATTGTTGGTGGTTTCTGAATCAGCGCCGCCTAATTCATAAACGGAACCATCCTGGAAATATAAGACAGCTCCCCAGCCCCCTTGTCCTGGATTGCCGCTGCAAGCACCATCAGTGTAAATGCAATCAATTAAAGGTAATGTGGACATAAATATTTGATGATTCTTACTGGTTGGAGAGGGGGATAAAATAGTCACTATAAAAATGTGATAAGATTACAATAATAGTTGTTGCTCATCTTCCCTGCTCCCCCTCTTCCCATTTTGTCCTCAACAAAAAATTAACGTTCTGGAAGATAAGCGATTGGATTGACGGCTCCTTTGCCAGGACGTTGAATTTCAAAATGTAAATGAGGTCCTGTGCTGCGGCCGCTACTGCCCATTTTTGCAATGGGTTCTCCTTGATCCACTTTTTGACCTTTTTGCACTAAAACTTTGCTGTTATGAGCATATAGCGTAATACTGCCGTCAGGATGTTGGAGTTTCACCCAATTCCCGTAGCCTCCATTGTTCCAACCGGCGACAATGACTTCACCGGGGGCGCTAGCAACAATTGGCGTTCCAATAGGAGCGGCAATGTCAATTCCTTCGTGCATTCTTCCCCAACGCATCCCATAACCTGAAGTAAATACCCCTTCGGCCGGCCAAATATAGCCATCAAATTTTTGTGGGCTATTGGGAAGGTATTGTTCTGGAGAAGATAGAGGGGGTAATTCCGGACTCACTCTTTCTCCAATCGGTGGATTTAAAAAGTTATTGTAAAATTCAACTTTAATGGGAGCTGTAGCTAGAGAATTAGGAGAAGCAGGGTTAGAAAAAGATGAGGAGCTGGGAGAGAATACCTTTCCTTGATTGGTTTTGTTAGCATTTCTCCTCTCCTTGAGGGGCAAATACCGATTTTCTGTTGCCGTTTCCGGTTCATAATTTGCCCGTAATTGTTCCACATCCGCTAGAAATTGTCTAATCGGCAGTTCCGACATGACACCAGCATTTTGACCAACGGTCCTCGCAGATTCCTTCCGTTTCGGAACCGGTAATCTGTGACTTTCAGAAGAGCTGACTTGGTGTCCAATGACCTGGGGAATGGCATGGCCTAATTTCTCTTGAGAAGCAGTATGGTCTCCTTCTAAAGCAGAATTTTGGGACGAGACAGCACCACCCACTCCTGCCAATGGTTGTTCTGGGAATTTTGGTTGATGATGCTTCCCATTTTGACCAACGGGAATTTTTAAGGTTTGTCCAACTTGTAGAATTTGTTGAAGATGAATTCCGTTATAGTTGGCAATTTGTTCTGGAGACGTTTCATACTGTTGGGATAATTCCCATAAGGTATCTCCTGGTTTAATTTCATGGTTAACCAGGGGCTGTCTGGTTAATCTTGGGATCAAGCTTCCCACCTCACTGTTTTGGTTGCGTTTCGCTTTTTTTTCCCAAGCCTCTGCCGGTTGAGCAATGGAAAACATCAATAACACGGGCATTGCCAAGGTTGCCATTTTGGCAATTCCTTGATGAGATAGTTGTTGTAACTGAGCTGGCCTCGCACAGGCGATGGAAGCCTTATTTTCATCATGGCTTGGGAAAAGGGACAAAGACGAGAAAACAGGGGGAACACTGTTGGGTAAATACTTCAAGAAAACCTCCTTTTGCTTGACCTTAAACATTAAGGATTCAATATTGTCCACAAGTCATTCCTAACTAGTGTGGTTAAAAACATCTCTCAGCCTTATTTCCTTTAGGGAAGGCTGATGAATGAGTTTTTTTCCCTAGTTTTTTGGTAACACAAGCCCATAATAAACTGTTTGAGAATTTTTTTTGCGCTTTTTGAGCCATTTTTTGGATCTTGGTTTGATTCAATCCTACCCGAGTTGGAAATTTTAATTAACTAACTGATTGCGCCCAGTTGCCGCTTCGCTTCGTATAAACTAACGGCAACACTCACTGATAAGTTTAGACTGCGAACATTAGGGTTAAGTATCGGAATTTGCAAAATCGTATTACAAGTTTTCATCATTTCAATAGGCAACCCTTTACTCTCTGGTCCAAATAAAAGCCAGTCTTCTGTTTCAAAAGCATAACTGGTATAAGAAGAGGTTCCTCTGACACTAAAGGCAATTAGCTTCCCACCTCGTTGGCGTTGGATTTTAGTAAAGCTATCCCAGTCTGGATGTTGGTGTAAATCAACATAGGGCCAGTAGTCTAGCCCAGCACGTTTCACAGCGCTATCACTGATGTCAAATCCTAAGTTTCCCACAAGATGCAATTCGGTTTCAGTGGCAGCACAGGTACGAGCTATGTTACCGGTATTTGGCGGAATTTCGGGTTGATATAAGACGACTTTGAGCATTGTTTAGTAGATGTTGGTCTCAATTATTGGCAAATTCTTCGTTGAGACAAGAGTGAGACAGAAGCAGATAGCCAAAATGTTAAAATAAAATCACACTTTATACCTAACTAACTATCATATTTTTTTTAAGAGGAAAACAGTTTATAACTTGTGATCAATTAACGAATAGGAGATCAAGGGGTAACTTGAGGTGGTCAAAGACCATTAATTCATTGATGATAACCATTTATATGAAACAAACCAATGTTGGGAACGAAACTGCGCGAACGCTATTACATTTTTAAAGAATTGGGAGTCGGAGGATTTGGTCAAACGTTTCTGGCCAAAGATTGTGACTTTCCCGGCTATCCCTGGTGTGTGGTTAAACAGCTCAAACCTCAAGCCAAAGATCCTTGGATTTTACAAACGGCAAGGCGATTATTTGATTTAGAAGCTTCGGTTTTAGCTCGGATTGGCAATCATCCCCAAATTCCTCAATTAAAAGCCCATTTTGAAGAAAATGAACAGTTTTACTTAGTACAAGATTTTGTTGAAGGAAATTTATTATCCAAAGAATTGAAGGGGAATCCCCCTTGGTCTCAAGAACACGCGATCGCGTTTTTACAAGATATTCTCGGCGTTTTAAAGTTTATTCATGACAATCAAGTCATTCATCGTGACTTAAAACCAGAAAACATTATTCGGCGTAATAGCGATCAAAAATTAGTTCTTATTGATTTCGGTTCCGTTAAAAAAATTACTACCCTTAGCGAAGAAGATAGGGAAGATTCAGCATTTACAGTGGCCATAGGCACCCCGGCTTATATGCCTTTAGAACAGCAAGGAGGAAAACCTTGTTATAGCAGTGATATTTATGCAATTGGCAAAATTGTTATTCAAGGATTAAGTGGAACTTCTCCAAAACGGTTAGCAGATGATCCTGATACTGGCGAATTATTATGGCGACATTTAGTCAAAGTGGACGATCCCTTTGCGGAAGTTTTAAACCGTATGGTTAAATGGAATCCACGCGATCGATATCAAAGTGTCGCTGAAATTATTGATGATTTAAATCCTTATTTTAACCAATTGCCTTTACAGGAGCTAAAAAACACTTATCAACAACAACCAGAAAGTTCTTATACGATTAACAGTATTGTTCATAGCTTAAAACAGCACCCAGAAATCACCCGGATTAAAAAATTACTGTTTTGTGCTTGTAAGCATCATTGGGAAAATAGTTCCAGCGTGCTAATCAAATATCGTACTAAATCACTACTACAAGAATTATATACCAGAGAACCGGATTTTAGTTCCTTTCAAAGGAGTATTCAGGAAGTAGTTAATACGCTCAACAAACAAAAGAAATATCAATTTATAGCTGATTTAATCATTAACCAAGTTAAATATCTGTACGAATCTTCTCAACCGCTAGGAACAGATAGTTACGATAATAATGATGGAGTTCCATCGCAATTTACTGGTATCAAATTAGGAGAACATATCGAGCAGCATTCATCTCAAAATTATACTGATGTAAATCGAAAAGCTAATTCAGATAGTTTGGTCATTTCGAATAACCTGAAACCCAACAATGAATTAAGCAACTTGGGAAAGGAACAGGCTGTAATAGTTGATGCAGATTCTCACGTTAATTCTAGTCAATTTAAAGACAATCAAGAAACATCCCACCAAACGAATTGTCATCTTTTTGATTTACGTTATGAAGTAACTCGCTATACAACCCCGCTTCGGATTAAAATTTTACTTTTTTCTATGCTGTATTATCGAATTAGTTTTAATGAGCAAGATTGGTCACTAATGAGGAGTCATCCACTGGATAATTTACTGAAACAAGTCATAGAAACTTTTCCGACATTAGCGGAATTAGAGACTCGTCTTTATGCAACTGCCAAAAATTTTGAAGAACAAGAAGGGTTAACACAAACGGTAGGCGCGATCCTGCAATCTATCCGTCCTTTCTATCAAAATGAACAACCAAATCCAATTAGTTAATGTTTACTTCCTTTTCTGACTTCTGTATGATGATCAGACTTTAATGGTGAACGTACTCGCATTAAACAAGACCCCCTAGGGAGAACCTAGGGGGGAAGGGAGAACCTGGCACCGAGCT